>DXZV01000055.1:2275-7031 GCA_019419485.1 Collinsella sp. | reverse complement strand
GTATTCGATATCGGTCATCGAATTTTCGAGCAGCGCGTCGAGGTAGAAAACCGTCCGTCGCGTTAGGGCGGCGTATCTTTTGGGGACTGGGATCGGATAGTCCGTTTTGATAGCGCGTATGGCTAAGCCACCCATTGACTTGGGCATTGTCAGCATCATGACAAACGCCGTTTCGAGTGGGGAGCGACAGCCTTCGCGTACATAAGAAAGTGCCTTAAGTGCTTTATTAGATCCACGATACCCCGATGCCTCTGAAAAGAAGGCTCTGAGCTCTTCAACGCTGGTTAGGGCTGGGCGCTCGCGATATTGAGTTTCGTCGGACGTTCCAAGCGCGTAGGAGCCGCAGATTTCAAAGTAATACTCAACGAGCTCCGAAAGGTTGAGGTCGGCTGCTGCTTCTAACGCGCACAGCTTGATATCGACGATGTAAACGTTCGGCTCGAGTTCTAGGTAGCTTTCTGCATCAAACGTATAGCGCGTGCAGTGGCAGATGCAGCCCTTGCGGTGCCTTTTGGCATTATTGGAAAACGTCAGCACATGGATGCTTTCAGAATCGACATTCTTTCTGTTGAGCCATGCTCGCGCCGCTTCCAGGTTGGACGTGGTCGGCGCAGACACCTTGATCTTTTCCATAGGTATGGGATCGGTCGCGTGGCTTGCGAGCGAGCTGACTGTTTGGTATACAGCGCGTGCCGTGGTATGTGACAGAACGATTCCCATACGCGCATGATGGCATAGCGGACGCCATATACGCTCGAAACTTCGGGCAACGGTATTGGGGCGCGGCTTATCTTCTGCGAACGGTGGGTTTTTGAGCTGTCGTATTGAGGGGGGCAGCTTCGGCTGGGGAGGTTTCTGTCGGCTGCCCCATTTTGGTGAACTTTAGTTGCGGATTCGTAGCTTCTAAGCGTTTTTGCCGACCGCTCAGATGCCTCACCAACATAATTTGAGTTATTCGGCCTTATCCTATACGAATGGTGCGATCGCAACGTCCTATTCGAATTGATTCAGGTAGATTTATAGGGCTTGGTTGCGAAATTGGGGCGACTATAGCGCTCGATTGCGGTTCAAGGGGCCTCGACTAGTGGTTCAGCTGGCCGAACAACTCGAAAAAAGTAGGTGGGCCAACCTGCCGACTATGTGAAGCATGCGTATTTGCTCGTTTTGATTAAAACTAGGGTGCAGCCATAAGACTGCGCCCTAGTTTACTGCGTGCCGGTGCGTCCAGACGGATTGCACTGTGCCTGGCAGGCGCTCCCGCAGATGGATCGGTTATTTCGCAAACAGGTTCTTGAGGTTGAACTCGGCCTGTACCGTGCGGAGCATGAGGTCGGTGTCGTCCAGACCCAGATGCTGCTCGTTGGCGTCGGGCGCGAGGGTGCCGCGACGGCGTGCCCAGTTCTCGAGCGCGGCGGGGGCGGACTCGCGGGGGAGCGAGCGCACATCGGCGTCCAGGCTGCGGCAGATCTGGCGCGAGTCGATGACGATGATCTTACCCGCGCGGCGTGCCTCGGCGTAACCGTCCAAGTGGATCTTGAACCAGCTGTCTTCAAAGGCGGCGTTGTGCGCCATGTACGGGTACTTCTTCATAAGCTTGAGCAGCTGCTTTTGCAGCTCTTTGTTCTCGCGGAAGGGCGTTTTGCCGTCGATGTCGTCCCAGGTGATGTGGTGGATATTCGACAACGGCACATCCTCGCCGCGGTAGATATCGGGCAGGCCGCAGTAGTGCGCCTCGGCGTCGTGCGGGACGGCGTCGCTGGTGAGGTCCATGATCTCCCAGCCCACGTTGATGATATAGCCGCGCTCGGGTGCGCGGCCGGTGGTCTCGATGTCGATGCCGAGCACCGTGCCCTGAATGGGCTTGCGGGCGTAGGCGACGCCGAGCGCGTCGCGGTCGCCGCGGATCTCGCGCATGACGGACGCGGCGGTGCGCTTTTGCATCTTGCCGATGGCAGCGCAGGTGTCGGCGTCGGACAGGCCGCGCGAAAGCGTCGCGGGCGTCACGTTGCTCAGGCGCGCCTCGCCAATCTGGTCGCACAGGTCGCGGTTGCGGTCGGCTAGGTCGCGCACGGTGGCAAAGTCGAAGCCGGGGTCGTCCTCGGCGGTAAAGTACTCAGTCTCGAGCACCTTGAGGGCCTCTTCGCCTTTCTGACGCTCGGATTCCATGGCGCCGTGGTCGCCGTAGATAAACATGGGGATAAACGGCTGGCGCTCGTATTCGAGTGCTTGCGAAACGTTCATATGCTGCTCCTTGGACGGGCCGCGTCGCGCGGCTCGGGTTTGTCGAGTTATGGCGAGATGATAGTTTACCATGGGCAACTATTGGCATCACGCCTAGGACAATTACAATACCCTAGTTGACCGCTAGGACTTTTACAATGCTGCCGAAAGACACGAAAGGTTCCATCCGTCATGGATTTGCTGATTGATATTCTGCTCGACGCCGGCAAGGACACGTTCTCGCTGGTGCCGTTCTTGTTGGTGACATATCTGGTCCTCGAGACGCTTGAGCATGTTGCGGGCGACCGCGTTAACGGCGCCATTAAGCGTGCCGGCGCCGCTGGCCCCGTGGTTGGCTCGTTGCTGGGCATGGTGCCGCAGTGCGGCTTTTCGGCCATGGCGGCAACGCTATACGCCGGTCGCGTCGTGACGCTGGGCACCCTGGTGGCGGTGTTTCTCTCGACCTCCGACGAGATGCTGCCGCTGCTACTTGCCGAGCAGGTTCCCGTGCAGACTATGGCGATGCTTTTGGCTTCGAAGGCGCTGATCGCGCTGGTCACGGGCTTTATCGTGGATGCTGCCATTCGCGGCCTGCGTCGCAACGCCCGTGCGCATGTGGCGATTCGCCGTACCGTGTTGGGAACCGCTGTCAATCCGGCGCACGTTAACTGCGCGCATGACGATCACAGCGGCGGTGACATCATCGACGAGGTGGCCGAGGCTGGCGTGAGTGCCGATCACATCCATGAGCTGTGTGAGCGCGACCATTGCGGTTGTGATGACGACGAAGACGAGCACGAACATGGACATGTCCACGATCACGGTCATGAGGGCGAGCATGAACACCATCATGGCCATGGTCACTCTCACTCCCACGAAGGGACGCCTGTCCTGTCGATCATCCGCAGTGCGATCTCGCACACCGTGCAGGTCTCGGTATTCATTTTTCTGGTGACGCTGATTCTGGTCGCCGTGCTCGAGACGTTCGGCGAGTCCGCGATCGAGCAGTTCCTGCGCGGCAACGAGACACTCGCTGTCCTGGGTTCGGCGCTTGTCGGGCTGATTCCCAATTGCTCGGCGAGCGTGGTCATTACACAGCTGTATCTGGAAGGCGCGCTGCAACTGGCGCCGATGCTCGCCGGCACGCTCATTTCCGCCGGCGTGGGTTATCTGGTGCTGTTCCGCACCAACCGCAGCGCCCGCGAAAATGCCGTGTTCCTGATCATGATGTACGTCATCGGCGCTGGCTGGGGCCTCATCCTCTCCGCCGTTGGCCTCTAAGTAGGCCTAAAAAATGGGCTTCAAATAGCCATGCTCAGCGCCTGCGCAATGCGGCGACGCATGGCATTTTGAAGCCCGTTTTTTGTTGAGCCATGGATTCCGAGCGCTCACACCGCTCAAAACAAAAAGGTAGATTATTAGGCATGTCCCAAAAACCTACCTTGGTTAGTGCAGCAACTCGGTGAGGTTGCGTTTAAAGCGGGCGCGGTCTTCGCTGGTAAATGCTGCCGGACCGCGAGTGCGTCCGCCGGCGCGGCGTACCTTCTTTTCCTCGTGGCGAATAAACAGCTGCATGTCGATGGTTGCTTTGTCGTAGACGCGCCCGCGCACACCGATAGCGGCGGCATCGCGCCCGAGCACCATGCTCGCCAAGCCAATGTCCTGCGTCACGACCACGTCGCCCGCCTGCAGGCGTTCGACAATGGCAAAGTCGGCGCTGTCGGCGCCCACGCTCACGTCGAGCGTCGTGACCCAAAAGCCGCGTCGCGCGTGCTCGGCATCGCGCGGGTCGTCGCGGCGAACGTGCCGTTCCAGGTTTTGCGTGCTGTTGCCGGCGATAACAACGGCGACGCCCGCCCGCCGCGCGCAGTCAATCGACTCGCGCGTGACCGGGCAGGCGTCGGCATCAATAAAGAGCGTCTTTGGCATCTAGCGCACCAGTTTGCCAAACTGAATGGCGCGAACAATGAGCGTCACGCCAAACACCAGCAGCGCGGCACCGCTAAAGATGACGAGCATCTTGGCCGACCACAGCGGATAGATAAACACGAACATGCCCGCGATGATGGAGAGCGCGCCGCTCAGGATGGCGAGGACGCGGTTGGCGGAAAGCTCGGATTCCAGAATCGACATGACGCCCTCGACGATCCAGCCAAAGCCGGCGACGACCACCACGAGCGTGGTGAGCGTCGCGGTCGAGAAGGCCTGGTTGCGCAGGATTATGACGCCGCCCAGAATGATGAGCAGGTTGGAGATGATGCTCGTAACGCGCCAGCCGGTGGGCAGCAGCGGCTCGAAAACAGCGGTAAACAGCCTGATCGCGGCCGTGATCACAAAGTAGATGCCCAAGACGGTCGTCAGGAAGACGAGGGATTTGGCGGGCGCAAACAGCAGTGCGATGCCGGCGACGAGCGCCAAGACGCCCGTGATGGCGTAAATCCAGCGCACGGCCTTGACGGCCTTGCCTGCCATGCTTTTCTCGTCAAATCCAAACGCGCTCGATTGCTTGTCATCGTTCTTAAAGATGCCCATGATG
>DXZV01000055.1:0-2265 GCA_019419485.1 Collinsella sp. | reverse complement strand
AGTATCGCCCAAGGGCGCCGTCGCGTGGGGCGGGAAGGGCGAATGGGAGCCTCATCTTCCCGAATTGTTACCTTTGTTCCCGTTTGGATGCGGAATATTCAACAGGTGTGGAACATTGCGCCGCTGTGTGTAATTGCCTACGTTTTAGGTTAGATTTTCTTAAGAACAATTGGCTTTTATTGGGGGTCTTATGAACGAAGCTGTTCCCGCGGCGCCGGTAAGCGCCGAGTCGATGGCAAAGCAGGGTTGCGAAAAGCTTGGCCTGGACACGTTTGACGCGCTGGTCCGCCGCGCCCGTACGTGCCGCCGTTTTGACGAGTCCATGCGCGTGCCGCGCGAGTTTTTGCTCGAGCTGGCGGAACTGGCGCACCTGGCTCCCTGCGGCGCCAATGCTCAGCGTCTGCGTTTTCATGTGGTGAGCGGTGCCGAGGATTGCGCGCGTGTATTTGATGAGCTTGCATGGGCCGGCGCGCTTAAGGATTGGTCGGGTCCTGCCGAGGGCGAGCGTCCGACCGGCTACATCGCGATTCTTGCCGAGCGCGCTGTTCCGGGTAAGCCCGCCGCGCCCATCACCGAGGCCGACACGGGCATTGCCGCGCAGACGATGATGCTCGCCGCTCGCAGCGCCACGCCCGAGGTGGCAGCCTGCATGTTCAAGGCCTTTACGCCCCACGCGATCGATGCTATGGGGCTCGATAACGACAAGTATGAGCTCAAGCTGATCATGGCGTTTGGTGTTCCGGCCGAGACACAGGTGATCGATGCGATCGATTCCAACCCCGACGGCTCCATCAATTATTGGCGCGACGAGGCGCGGGTGCACCACGTACCCAAGCGCTCGCTTGCCGACGTACTGGTGTAGCTGAGCGTCACCGCGGCGTGATCAGACGGTAAACCACCACAAAGGCTCCTGTCCCCTTTGTGGTGGTACGAGGGGAGGGTGTGTGGCAGATCTGTATTTGGTGCGGCATGGGCAGACTGAGCTCAATGTGCAGGGCATTTTGCAGGGCTGGCACGATTCGCCGCTTACGGCGCGCGGGCGCGAGCAGGCGCTGACGGCGCGTACGGCGTTTGCGGCGCGTGGCATGGCCTTTGATCATGTGTATTCCTCGCCGTTGGGCCGGGCGCGGCATACGGCCGAGCTTATCGTTGGCGAGGACCGTTCCATTGAGCTGGTCGATGACCTGCGTGAGTGGCATTTTGGCTCGCTGGAGGGCACATCAAATCGCGAGATGCCACCGCAACCCTGGGGCGATTATCCGGTGGCCTTTGGCGGCGAGTCGGAAGGCGAGCTTCAGTCGCGCATGGTCGCGGCGCTGTCCCGCATCATGGCCAGGCCGCAGCACGACTGCGTGCTGGCGGTTTCCCACGGCTCAGCCTGCCAGGAGTTTCTTGAGTATGTGACTGGCGGGGGAGAGCTACCCGACAACGGTGCCGTGCTTCATTTTGGCTATTGCGACGGGGCGTTTTCGCTCTTGGGTTGGTAACGAACGAAAGGACCCCTATGAATAAAGATCTGTATCTGGTCCGTCATGGACAGACGATATTCAACCTTAAGCGTATCATTCAGGGGTGGAGTGACTCGCCGCTTACGCAGTTGGGTTGCGACCAGGCGGCGCGCGCCGGCATGTTTTTACGTGCGCGCGGCATCGAGCCCGATCATGCCTACACCTCCACGCTTCATCGCACCGAGCAGACTATCGCCAACATGTGGCCGGGCTTGGCGTACGAGCGCCTGGACGGCCTGCGTGAGTGGTTCTTTGGCGACTTTGAGGCCGAGCGCGTGATGCTCATGCCCGAGCGCCCATGGCGAGATTTCTATCGTCAATTTGGCGGCGAGGGCCAGATCCAGGTGCGCGAGCGCATGGTGGCGACGCTGACCGAACTCATGCGACGCCCGGACCATACGTGCGTGCTTGCGGTGAGCCACGGATCGGCCATCAAGGAGTTTTTGGATCACGTGAGGGGAGCGGCGGCCGACGAGCACGAGCGCGTGCCGGGCAACTGCTCGGTGCTGCACTTTGCGTTTGACGATACGACCGATACGTTTGAACTGGTTGAGATCTTTACGCAGGAAGACTACGCGCGCGAGCTGGGGCTTGAGCCGCTCGTGGCTGCCGCGGGTCCGCAGCGCGGGTAGTTTGGGCGTGGCGGTGCGGGTCGCCGACTTACTTGCTCGATGCGAAAGGGGGCGGAGATGCATGTGCATGTATTGCATTCCCGCCCCCTGTTTGTTGAGCTGCCGATTTTTGTGCTGGGCGGTCT
>DXZV01000054.1 GCA_019419485.1 Collinsella sp. | reverse complement strand
GCCCGCAATTACACCTGCCTGCTTTGTCGCAGTTCTTCTTGCATCATCAAAATATGCGGGGACCGTAATTACGACTCCGCACACTTCCTCTCCAAGCGCCCGCTCGGCATCTTGCAATAACTTTTTGATGATAAGGGAGGAGATCTCTTCTGCGGAGTAGGAAACGCCCGAATCAGAGTCAAATCTCCAGTCCGGATTACCCATCTGCCGCTTCACGAACTGAACAACATTATCGGGATCACTTGCCGCCGAGTGCTTCGCCATCGTTCCGACAAGCGGTTCATCCTTTCCGTCAAACGTTTGAAATAAAACAACCGAAGGCGTGGTCGATTCGCCGTCCGTGTTTTTCAGTATTTCAGGAAGTCCGTCGTCCCCCAGCACGGAGACGGCCGAATAGGTCGTCCCAAGATCGATTCCAACAACTCTCCCCATAGCCACCATTCCTCGATGTCTATTTCTATTGGTTTTGAGTTTATTCATATTAGACTTTATGTCAATTATTGCACCTAGGAACAATTCAGTTAGACATTTGACCGGAGTTGAAATGCAAAGTTGCTCTTGATTATTCAGACGGGAGCGACATGGATGAGACCAGTAGACATACCGCGCTCGCCAGAATCCGCAAAAAGTCAGGGCTTACTCAACTTCAAATTGCGGACAGTCTAGGCGTTAGCAAGGCGACATATAGTGCATGGGAAACAGGTCGGGCAAAACTAGGAGAGGACCGCATTATTGCATTGTGCGATCTCTTTGGATGCACGCCCAACGATATTCTTGGCTATACCAAAAACTTAGACGGAAGCCCTGCGTTTTTTACCGCTCAGGAAGACGAATATCTCTCGCTCTTCAAAGCTCTGCCGCCAAACATTAAAGCCGACATTCTTGACATCATGCGTTATACGACAAAGGCTTGGAGACTCTAGGGCTTCTCTTTTGGCATCATGACTGTTTACTAGATATAATGTCCAACTTGCACAATCTAAATCGTCCAACTTGCACAATCTAAATCGTCCAAATTGCACAAATCAACGGTATAATACCCTGCTAGTAAGGAGGGTGACATGGGTTCAATTGAACACGGTTATTTACCACGAGTCGCGGACAAGGTGCTCGCCAGAAAACTAAAATCTTCTGGGGCTGTCCAAATCAAAGGGCCAAAATGGTGCGGCAAGACCGCAACGGCTGAACAGGCAGCCGCAAGCAGCATCTACATGCAAGACCCCGATAACGGTCCGAGCTACATCCAGCTTGCCGATTCGAAGCCCTCTCTCCTGCTCAAAGGAGACGAGCCACGCCTCATCGATGAATGGCAAATGGCCCCACAGCTTTGGGACGCCGTAAGGTTCGCGATCGACCGCGGCAAAGGACGAGGCAGGTTTATCCTCACCGGCTCCGCAACACCTCGGGCAAGCGAAATGCCGGCACACTCAGGAGTCGGCCGCATAGCACGTATAAACATGCGCCCGATGTCACTTTTTGAATCACGCGAGTCAACAGGATCAGTTTCGCTGGCAAGCCTATTTGATGGAAACACCGATGTTGCCGATATGGTCGACTTCGATATCGAACGTATCGTCTACTCACTTTGCCGAGGAGGTTGGCCTGAGGCGGTTACCGAGCCAAACCATGGGATTGCGCTATCCATGGCCCCTGATTACATCTCGGAACTGCTTGATTCCGATATCGACGAGATTGATGGACTGCGGAGAAATAAGACTTGGATGGCCCAGATTATTCGAAGCTACGCACGCAATATCTCGACAGAGGCATCGCTCGCCACAATCGCCGCCGACATGCAAGGAGAACCTCCCTCAAGAAATACCGTTTCTGAATATGTCGACGCCTTGACCCGCTCCTGCGTTTTCGAAGATCTCGAGGCATGGGCCCCGCGGCTCCGCTCAAAAACCGCCGTACGGACGAGTCCGACGCGCCATTTCTGCGATCCATCGCTTGCGGTCGCAGCCCTGGGGGCAACGCCTCAAAAGCTCCTGGAAGATTTTGAAACATTTGGGCTTCTGTTTGAATCGATGTGCATCCGTGACCTGCGCACCTATATGGATCTGCTTGGCGGCAAGGTTTACCACTATCGGGACAAGACCGACCTTGAAGCCGATGCCGTTCTCGTGCTAGATGACGGCAGGTACGCTCTGGTTGAGGTCAAGCTTGGCTCAAAGCCTATAGACACCGCTGCCGCCAATCTCAAGAAACTCGCATCTAAAATCGATGCGACCCACCAAGGCGAAGCGTCCTTCTTGCTCGTTCTCACTGGAACCGCAACTGCCTACCGACGGGAAGACGGTGTCGTAGTCGCGCCGCTTGCTTCACTGGCACCGTAGGACAACTGTCGTGCAGCGGCGGGCGCGGGAGCTCTCCGTAGTAAAATCTGAACCACTGAACTGCCCCATACAAAAGGAGATTTTCCATGCATGATGTTGGAATGAACATGAGCCAGCTTGCCATGAGCGTCAAGCAGGTCGACGACACCATCGAGCTCGCTCACGAGTGGAGCCATCAGCTGCTGCATGCGACCGAGAATTTTGACATGGAGCGCATCGGCGCCAAGCTCGAGGCAGCCATGGCCGCGCTGCACGAGGCCCACGACGCACTCGAGGGCTACGAAGAGGCCATCGAGGCCGACCACAACTCCGTCGGCTCCGTGAAGCTGGTGTAACGTGGCCGAACACGAGCACGGCTGCGGGTACGAGCACGAGCATCCGCACGGGGCGGACGGTGACGCAGGCTGCCACTGTAGTGGCTCCGGCTCCGAGCTGGTCCGCTTTTCGGTTACCGCACCGGACGACCTGCTGCGCCGTTTTGACGAACAGATCGCGCGCCGCGGCGACGTGGCCAACCGCTCCGAGGCCGTGCGCGACCTGATTCGCGCCTCGATCGCCAAGGAGCAGATGCGCACGCCCGATGAGCATGTTATCGGGTCGCTCACCATGATCTACGACCACCATACCGGCGACCTGACGCGCCGTCTGGACGAAGTGCAGCACGACTACACCGACGAGATCGTATCGACCATGCACGTGCATCTGGATCACCACAACTGCTTAGAGATTCTGGCGCTCAAGGGTCGCGGCGAGCGCGTCTACGAGCTGGCCGACCGTCTGCTGGGCCTGCGCGGCGTTAAGCACGGCGAGCTCACGTGCGCCGCCACCAAGCAGAGCCTGGGACTGTAGCGCACCTGCCAAAAAGGGACAGGTTTGTTTTGGCAGGTTTAGAAGTTTTACCTACCAAAATAAACCTGTCCCTTTTTGGTCGGTTTTGATGAGGGGTGTCGCATGCGGCATGTGCATATTCATGTGACGGGCATTGTGCAGGGCGTTGGCATGCGGCCGTTTGTGTATCGCGAGGCCATGGCGCATGGCATTTGCGGATGGGTGCTCAACGCGGGCGACGGCGTGCATATCGAGGCGCACGCTCCGGCCGATGCGCTCGATGCTTTTGTTGCCGCGCTTTCTGAGCATGCGCCTGCGGCAGCCCGCGTAGAGTATGTCGAGGTTGTGGACCTGGCAGCCCACGGTTGGGATACCGCCAATGAACAGGGTTTTCGCATCGTAGCATCGCAGGACCAGACCGCGCACACGACGCTCGTCTCACCCGATATCGCCACCTGCGATGATTGTCTGCGCGAGTTGTTCGACCCCGCCGATCGGCGCTATCACTACCCTTTTATCAACTGTACCAACTGCGGACCGCGCTTTACCATCATCCGGTCGCTGCCTTATGACCGAGCGGCCACGTCGATGAATTGTTTTCCCATGTGTCCTGAGTGTGCCGCGGAGTATGCCGACCCACTCGACCGGCGTTTTCACGCGCAGCCCGATGCCTGCTTTGATTGCGGGCCGCATATCACGTGGCGCGAAGCGAGCGTGGGCGGTGAGCCGGGCGAAGCCGCCGCGTTGCCGGCCGTCGGCACCACGCGCGAGACCAGCGACGCCATTATCGACCGCTGTGTTGAGCTGCTGGCCGGTGGCGGTATCGTCGCCATCAAGGGTCTGGGCGGATTTCACTTGGCATGCGACGCTTCCAACGAGCAGGCGGTAGCCGAGCTTCGCCGCCGCAAACGCCGCAGCAACAAACCGCTTGCCGTTATGGTACGCGACCTTGCCGACGCTGAACGCCTGTGCCATGTCAACGACGTTGCACGCGGCTTGCTGGCCGGCAGCATTCGCCCCATTGTGCTGCTGCGCCGACGTGCTGCTTGCGAGAGCGGCGGCTCCCCCGACGCCCTCGCGCTCGCGCCGTCCGTCGCGCACGACCTTCCAGAGCTCGGTGTTATGCTCCCCTACACCCCGCTTCAGCATCTGTTGCTTGCCGCGGCAGAAGCCCGCGGTATGCACGCGCTCGTCATGACCAGCGGAAACCTGAGCGAAGAGCCCATCGAGACCGATGACGATCTTGCCTGGGAGCGCCTCGTTGCCGCCGGCATTGCCGACGCGCTGCTCGGCAACGACCGCGCGATTCTCTCGCGCTACGACGACTCCGTGGTGCGCGTGGTCGACGGCGCCGTTATGCCCGTGCGCCGCGCTCGCGGATATGCACCCCAGCCGCTGCCGTTGCCGGCGCTCGACGGCGCTCCGTCCTGCGTGCTCGCCTGCGGGCCACAACAAAAGGCCACGATTGCGCTCACGCGTGAAGGGACGAACGGCGAGGCAACCTGTTTTGTGTCGCAGCATATCGGCGATGTTGAAAACGGCGAGACCTTCGATGCCTGGAACGCCGCGCGCACGCGCTTGGAAGATCTCTTTGACTTGGCGCCCGCCGCCTTGGCCTGCGATTTGCACCCCAGCTATCTATCGAGCCAGTGGGCGCGCGAGCAGGCACGGGAGCACAATCTGCCGCTCGTCGAGGTGCAGCACCATCATGCGCATATCGCGAGCGTAATGGCCGAGGCCATCGCCGCGGGCCAGCTTACAACCGACGCGCGCGTCCTTGGCATCGCCTTTGACGGCACCGGCGCCGGCACCGATGGGACCATTTGGGGCGGCGAGTTTCTTGTCGCCAGCCTTGGCAGCTTTGAGCGCGCCGCGCATTTGCGCACCTGGGCGCTCCCCGGCGGGGCGGCCTCCGTGCATGACGCCCGCCGCAACGCCTTCGCCTTGCTCAGTGAGCTCGGACTGCTCGAACACCCGGGGGCCGAGCGGCTCTTAGGCGACCTAGACGAGCAAACACGGAGCGTGACGGCAACGATGATCGAGCGCGGCATCAACAGCCCGCGCACCAGCAGCATGGGTCGCTTGTTTGATGCCGCAGCCGCGATCCTGGGCATTTGCGGCCAGGCGACCTACGAGGGTGAACCCGCCATCGAGCTTGAGGCCGCCGCCTGGCGCGCGCTTGCCGGCGAAATCAGCCGTTTCGCCGGCAATCAGGTGGGCGTCTCCGCATCCGTCTCAACGTCGCTGGACAGTTTGTTCAGATACGTATTAACTACTAACCCCCTATCTGGCATGTCTGCCTCAGATTTGGCCAAAATAGGCTCTCCGGACACCCTATTTACAGCAAGCGTGCCCGGCACAGGCCCCAAATCGACCCATTTGGAATCCTCACAGACGACTTTTTCCACCCAAAGCCGCTCTAAAAAATACGTATCTGAACTAACTGTCCGGGCTGCCTCGGACAGCCCTTTCGTCCTAGACCCCAGCCCACTTTTTGAGGCACTTTTGGAGGGAATTGAAGCCGGAGCGCCCGCCGGCAGGCTCGCGCTCGACTTCCATGTCTCCGTCGCGCGCTCCTCGGCACGCGTCGCCAGCGATATCTGCGCGTGTGAGGGCATCGACACCGTCGCGCTCTCGGGCGGCGTGTTCATGAACCGACTTCTGCTCCAGCTCCTCACCCGCGAGCTCAAAAGCGCAGGCCTTACTGTCCTTGTCCCCCACACCGTACCCGTCAATGACGGCTGCATCGCCTACGGTCAGGCGGCGGTCGCAAGCGCTCGTCTTGCGCAGATCGCATCGCAGTAGCTCGCCCTCACACGCCACTGTGCCCAGCCGTCTCACAGGTGTAACGCGTTTGCTCGTGACTCCCGCGAGCGTTACCATCATCTGATGGATAATTAGGCGCCTATCCAGCGCAAAACGTATAAAAGGGGAACATTATGTGCCTTGCCGTTCCCGGTAAAGTGGTCAAACGCGACGACGACCTTAAGGCGACCGTCGACATGATGGGCATCGAGCGCCCCGTTTCGTTGCGCCTCGTGCCGACGGCACGGGTAGGCGACTATATTCTCGTGCACGCCGGCTTTGGCATTCAGATTGTTGACGAGCAGGAAGCCCAAGAGACACTCGAGCTCGTCAATACCATGGCCGAGCTGGCCGAAGAGGACCAGCTCGCCACCAACCCGGCCGAGGCATGCTAGTGGCGGCGGCGCAGCCGGTTCGCTCCGGTATCGACTTTTCGGCATTTCGCGACCCCAAGCTGGCTCGCGAGCTCATCGATCGTATTCATGAGCTTGTCGGCAACCGCAGCATCAACCTTATGGAAGTCTGCGGCACGCACACCGTGAACATCGGCCGCTATGGCTTTCGTTCCATTATGCCGGCCGGGCTCAAGCTGCTGAGCGGCCCGGGCTGCCCCGTCTGCGTTACCGCCAACCGCGACATCGACCACGCAATCGCGCTCGCCAACATAGACGGCGCCATCATCACCACCTTTGGCGACATGATGCGCGTGCCCGGATCGTCCACCTCGCTCGCTGCACAAAAGGCGGCAGGGCGCGACATCCGTATCGTCTACTCTCCGCTCGACGCACTCGACATTGCCGAGCAAAACCCCGATCGTCCGGTCATTTTTATGGGCGTGGGCTTTGAGACTACGACGCCCACCATCGCCGCCGCTATCCTGGAGGCTGACGCGCGCGGGCTCCAGAACTTCTCGGTCTACTGTGCTCACAAGACCACGCCGCCGGCTCTGCGTGCGATCTCCAACGACCCCGAGACGACCATCGACGGCTTTATCCTGCCTGGTCACGTCGCTACCATCACAGGCCTGGCACCCTTTGGGTTTTTGGTCGATGAGTTCGAGACCCCCGGCGTAGTCACCGGGTTTGAGCCGGTCGATATCTTGCAGGGCATCTGCATGCTGGTCCAGATGATTGTCGAGCACAGGCCCGCAATCGACAACGCCTACCGCCGTGGCGTCAATGCAGACGGCAATCCCGTGGCGCGCCAGCTGGTCGAGCAGGTATTTGAGCCGCGCGACACCACGTGGCGCGGGCTGGGGCCGATTGCCGGCTCGGGCCTCGTCATTCGTCCCGAGTTTTCGCACTTTGATGCCAGCATGCGCTTTGACGTGCCCATCGAGCCGACGGTCGAGCCACGTGGGTGCCGCTGCGGCGACGTGTTGCGCGGAGCCATTACGCCGAGCGACTGCCCTCTGTTCGGCCACGCTTGTACACCCGAGCATCCCATCGGCCCCTGCATGGTGAGTTCCGAGGGCAGCTGTGCAGCATATTTCCGCTACCGAGGCTAATGGGTTCCGCCGCTCTAACGAACGGCGGGCCGGTCGACGCTGCACCTCACCCATATAATTCCGTCCTCGATTGGAGTTTTCGATATGTCCCGTACTGCCACCGATAGCACTGTCCTGTTGGGCCACGGCTCTGGCGGCCAGATGATGAAACGCATCATCGATGAGGTCTTTTTGGATGCCTTTGGGTCACCCGAACTGCTCGAGGGCAACGACGCCGGCGTCGCTGCGCTGCCCGCGAGCGGGCGCATCGCCATGTCGACCGACAGCTTTGTAGTCTCGCCGCAGTTCTTCCCCGGTGGCAACATCGGACGTCTTGCCGTTTGCGGAACCGTTAACGACGTCGCGACCTCGGGCGCTAACGTGCGCTACCTGTCGTGCGGCTTTATCCTCGAAGAGGGCTATCCCATGGACAAGCTGCGCCAGATTGTGCAGACCATGGCCGAAACGGCACATGAGGCAGGCGTGAAGATTATCACCGGCGACACCAAGGTGGTCGAGCGTGGCGGTGCCGACGGCGTCTACATCAATACCGCTGGCGTAGGCGAGGTGCCCGCAGGCGTGACGCTCAGCGGTGCCAACTGCCGGCCCGGCGACGTCATCCTGGTGTCGGGCACACTCGGCGACCACGGCATCGCCATCATGAGCCAACGCGAGGGCTTGGCGTTTTCGAGCAGCATCGAAAGCGATGCCGCGCCGCTCAACCACCTGATTGCCGATGTGCTTGCCGCAGCACCCGAAACACGCTGCTTCCGCGACCCCACGCGCGGCGGCCTGGCGTCCACGCTCAATGAGTTTGCCCAGGCCAGCGGCGTTGCCATGGAGGTCGACGAGGATGCCGTGCCTGTGCGCCCCGACGTGCAGGCAGCCTGCGAGATGCTCGGCTATGACGTGCTGCAGGTAGCAAACGAGGGCAAGATGGTTGCCGTGGTGCCGGCCGAGCAGGCCGATGCCGCGCTGGCAGCCATGCGCGCCGCGCGCTACGGCGAGAATGCCGCTATTATCGGTCGCGTGCTGCCGCTTGCCGAGGACGCCCGCCCCGCCGTGCGCGTGCGCACCGGCTGGGGATCGACCCGTATTCTCGACATGCTCGTAGGAGAGCAGCTGCCGAGGATTTGCTAACGACAAAGGCTCAGGCTATTAAAGATATTCAGATTCCAACATGCCCGGCACGCATGCCAAGTATCATGGGGTGCGTTTTACAACTCAAGCGGCAGGAGCACCCATGGCAGCAGCGTTTTCCCATGTGATTTTTGACCTCGACGGCACTATCCTCAACACACTTGAGGACCTGGCAGCCGCCAGCAACCATACCTGTGAGATGCACGGCTGGCCCACGTTTGCCGTTGACGAATACCGCTATAAGGTGGGAAACGGCATGCTCAAGCTGGTTGAGCGCTTTATGCCCGCCGAGTATGCGGGCGACGGCCGCATGTTTGAGCAGACGCTTGCCGAGTTTAGGGCCTATTACGGCGAGCACAAGGAGGACCACACCGCTCCCTATGCCGGCACGATCGAGATGCTCGACCGCCTGCGCGCCGCGGGCGTGCAGCTTGCCGTGCTCACCAACAAGGACCATGTTTCGGCCGCTCCGCTTATCGAAAAATACTTTGGTTCCGAGCGCTTTGCGCTGGTGCAGGGCCGCGTCGATGCGTTTCCTCCCAAGCCCGAGGCGCCTGTTACGCTGCATGTGATGGAAGAGCTAGGCGCCGACCCGGCAACCACGCTCTATGTGGGCGATTCCAATGTCGATGTTCTGACCGGTCACAACGCCGGCCTCAAGAGCGCCGGTGTCAGCTGGGGCTTCCGCGGCCGCGCAGAGCTGGAAGCCGCCGGCGCCGACTACGTGGTGGACACCCAGGACGAGCTCGCAGCGCTGATTCTGGGCGAGTAACGAGCAGCACCGCTTAACGTAGCTGCGACAATTCTTCCACGCGGAAAGCACATCCCGTTTTGGAGCTCCGGAATGGGATGCGCTTTCCGTTTGAGACGCATCAGGGAAACCGCATCCCGTTTCAGAGCAATATTCCGGGTCGCACTTTCCGCAACCCACCCCATTCGGAAAATGCGACCCACTATTCGGCCAAAAACCGGGTCGCGGTTTCCCAAGCACTCGATGCAACGCTGGCACAAGGAGTGTCCCCAACTGCCGGCAGAAAAGGAACGTCCCCAGCTGCCGCCTTCGGCAGCGATGGCAACGCCACAGGTACAAGCGCCACTTTAAGCCAGCCAAGGGAACGACGTTGTTATGGCAACGACAGCGAAAGCCCGCCAGAGCGAGCAAGGTGCCTTGAAACAAGGCGGCATTGACCTTCTGGTCAT
>DXZV01000053.1:9533-9932 GCA_019419485.1 Collinsella sp. | reverse complement strand
GGAACGCCGGCGTACCGCGAATGATATTCACATAGATACCGGCAAGGCAACGCAGGATGCGCGACTTGGAGATGCGCATGAGCGACAGGGCGAAACCAAAGGGAATTGCCAGCGGAAACGCCACGAGCACGATCGAGAGCGACATGAGGAAGCCTTTGAAGACGATCGGCAGGCTCTGGACCAAAATGACCGGGTTCAGGAACAGGCGAAGGAACATGTTGGAATTCCATGCCTCAACCCACGGCTGCTCCTTAAGGTCGGCCAGGAAGTTATCGAATGCCGTCACGCCCTTGATCTCCACCGACGGAATCTTGGAGATCTTCTTGGTCGAACCATCGGCCAAAGTGTAGGTGCCGCTAAAGGCCTCGTCGCCGCCCTCGACGGGGAAGGCCACGCCGT
>DXZV01000053.1:3120-9523 GCA_019419485.1 Collinsella sp. | reverse complement strand
CCGTAAACCTCAACGCGGAAATAACCGCCGGCAGGCGCCGTCTCGCCAAAGTCAATCTTGAGCGTCTGGCCGTCAGCCTTGCACGTGGGTTTCATGGGCGTACGGTCCATAAGGTCATCGCCCGAGAGCATCGTCAGACGCGTGTCGTCCGCACCAAAGGTCGTGCCATCGACAAACGTCAGCGAAAGACCGCTCAGTTCCTCATCGGCATCGGCCTGGACCTCCCAAGTGATACGAGTCTCGGTGCCACCGACCACGTCGCTACCCGAACCGGTATTGGGTCGGGCGGTAATCTTTGCGGTCTCAAGTGCCTGAGCAGTCGAGGGCACGCAGGCCCCCGCGCATACCAGGGCGAGCGCCACAGCCAGGGCACAGGCCAGCTTTTGGAGCATCGAGGGCAGTGGATGGCTCTTGCCCATGGCTCCTTGGTTCAATCGAGACAAGGTGGCTCCTAACGTTTAAGTTGCCGACATAACGGGGCGGGATGACGCCCATTCAAGAAACGCAAAGGCCCTCTCCGCCAAAACGGAAAGGGCCCGCGTGCAATCAAGTAGCTATTTTACTTGATGTTGTACTTAGCCATAAGGGCGTCAACGGTACCGTCATCGGTCAGGTCCTTGATGGCCTGGTTGACGTCGTCCTTGAGCTTAGTGTTGCCCTGGTTGATGGCGATGGCGTACTCCTCGCCGGTGCTGATCTGCTTGATGGTCTGGCAGGTGTTGAACTGCTCGGCGGTCAGCTGGCTGGCGACGGAGCGGTTGGTCACCACGGCGTCACCCTTATCGGACTGTAGGGCGCTGAAGCACTCGGTAGCGTCCTTATAGGGAACGATCTTGGCCTTGGGGAAGTTCTCCTGAGCAAAGGCCTCGGCGGTCGAACCGGACTGAACGATGATCGTGGCGTCGGCATTGTTGAGCTTCTCGCTGTAGTTATCGGCCGTAATGTCGGTGTTATCGACCTTGGTCACGATAGCCTGATCGTCCATGTAGTAGGAATCGGAGAAAGTAACTTCCTTCTCACGCTCGGGAGTGTCGGTGATAGCCGCGATAGCGACGTCGTACTTGGCGCCCGAAGCAACGCCGGGGACGAGCGTGTCGAAGTCGTTGTTGACGTACTCGACATCCAGACCCAACTTGTCACCGATAGCCTTGATGAGTTCAAGGTCAAAGCCCTGGTAGTCGCCGTTGTCATCCTTGTACTCAAACGGCGCGTACTCGGCAGAGGTGCCGACGGTGAGCGTACCGTCCTTGACGAGCGCGTACTCCTTGGAGCCGTCGACCTTCTCGACCTTAGCGTCGTCAGAGCTGCTGGAACCGGCATCGGAACCAGAGGTGGCGTTGGACGAGCCGCAGCCCGTCAGTGCGAGGGCGAGCGCCATGGCGCCCGTGGCTGCAAACGCGCCAAGCTTCTTGAGCTTCATAATCAGTCTCCTTCCAGTGACCCCGTTTGATTCAGAGGTCTGCAAAAACTGTTGGCTATTATGCACCCGGAATTACGAATCTGCAATGAGAAAACTGATTGAAACAAACCCATAACGTGAATGGAATACTCCACTTAGCAACAGTCATTACTGCTGCAATGACCTTAACAGTTTGATTTCAGCTGCATAACCTGCAAGTTCGTTCGGCGTCTCCAAAATAAATGGAAGTGCACGCAAGCGGCTATTCGATACAATATTCTGCATAACCTGCATACCGCCGCCAAACTCTTCACTACCCAGGTAGCCCTTGCCGATGCACTCGTGGCGATCCTTATGGGCGCCGCAGGGGTTCTTGGAGTCATTGATATGCACGGCGCGCAAGCGCTCGATACCCACCACGCGGTCGAACTCGTCGAGTACGCCGTCCAGGTCATGGATGATGTCGTAGCCAGCATCGCTCACATGGCAGGTGTCCAAACAAACGCCCAGCTTATCGGACAGCTCCGGGCACTTGGCGGCAACGCCCTCGATAATGCGCGTCAGCTCTTCAAAGCTACGGCCCACCTCGGTGCCCTTGCCCGCCATGGTCTCAAGCAATACCGTCGTCTGCTGTCCCTCAAACATCACCTGGCACAGCGTGTCGACAATCATCTGAATGCCGGCGTCTGCCCCCTGTCCCACATGCGCACCGGGATGGAAGTTGTAGTAGTTGCCGGGCAGTGCTTCCAGACGCTGCAAATCTTCCGCCATAGCCTCCAAGGCAAACTCGCGCGCTCGCTCCTTAGCGGAGCAGGGGTTATAGGTATACGGGGCATGCGCCACCAGCGGTCCAAAGTCGTTTTGCGCCATAAGCTCGCGCAGAGCCGCCACGTCATCCATGTCAAGGTCTTTTGCCTTGCCACCGCGCGGGTTGCGCGTAAAGAACGCAAAGGTATTGGCACCAATGGACAACGCCGTCTCCCCCATTGCCCGATAGCCCTTCGTCGTCGAAAGATGACATCCGATTGTCAGCATCTCCAGCTCCCCCTCATCAGTTGCGGTGAAATACGGTCTATTGGTGCCCTATTTTGGCGCAAACAGACCGTATTCCACCGCAAGTTATAAAAGGGGCATCAGAGATGTGGGCCGCCAGGCACCACGGGCGCCGGCGTCATGATCCCCTACGTGTCAGCGCCAAGTCCTAGAGGGCTAGACGAATCGCATCGATGATGTGTGCACAGCGCTGCGTGGCGGCAAGGGGCATGACGGGGCTCTCGAGTTTCCCCGCCCGGATGAGCTGGGTCGCATGCTGGATTTCGCCGTAGAAATCATCGATCTCAAACGGGGCATTTATTTCGAGCGTTCGACCGTCGGAATACTTCACATGGGCGAGCTCGGGGCGATGGAGACGCTCGATTTCCAACGAGCCTCGCTCACAGACAATCGTTAAGCGGCTTTCATATGTTGCTTTGCCGTCGCACACCATATGAATGGGTATACCGCCGACGCTCATACGGATCTCGTCGGCCCAATCGACGCGGCCGCCTGATACGTCACGCCAGCGAACTTCACGGGATGAAACCTCGCACGCGCCCGCGAGCAAATCCTCAAACCAACCGACCGCATAGCAGCCCATGTCATATAGACAGCCGCCCTGCAACGAATCAAGCAGATAGCCCGAAGGAGGCTCGCCGTAATCGAGCTTTTGCACGCTTTCAATCGAGACAATACGGCCAAGCTCACCCGACGCAAGCAAGTCCTTCACGCGAGTGCGCATCGGGCAAAACCGATTCTTCATCGCCTCCATAAACAGCACGCCGCGCTCACGAGAGGTGGAGGCAATCGAGAGAGCCTCTTCCTCACTCAAAACGGCCGGCTTTTCGCACAGCACGGCCTTTCCCGCGCGCAGTGCCCGACAGACCCAATGCGCATGCATGCCATGTGGAAGAGCCAAGTAGATTGCGTCGACATCGGGGTCGGCAATCAGCGCATCATAAGCCACATCGCCGCTATCGTCAGCCGTGGCATAACTGTGCGCGGCATCAATCGAAAACGCCCTGCAAAACTCCTCAACATGCGAAGGAGTGCGGCCGGCGGCAGCCACAAGCCGTGCCCCGTCCACCTCCTTGAGCGACGATGCAAATCGATGCGAAATGTGTCCAGCGCCCAAAACGCCCCAACAAACCTCACGCAAATCATCACATGAATCCCGATGACCCACGACAGCCCCCTTCAGTTGCGGTGAAATAGTTCCTGTTTGGCCCTTATTCTGCCGCAAACAGGAACTATTCCACCGCAAGTTATAAAAGGGTCATGAGGAGCGCGCTATGCGGAAGGCTTTAAGCGCGGCCGTTACGGGGCCAGGTTGGAAACGTCGGCGCACATCGTCGAGACGCTCGGGAATATCGATGTGTTGCGGGCAGTGACGCGCGCATTTGCCGCATTTAACGCAGTTGCTCACCAACTTGGGCTCGCTCGTCCGCACCGCGCTCGCCGTAAAATACTGCGATAGACCCGTAAACCAGCTGTGCGCATAGCTTGCATTGTAGGCGGCAAAACACCCAGGGATATTGATGCCTTTGGGACACGGCATGCAGTAGCCGCATCCCGTACAAGGCACGCGATTCGATTTTTCAAATTCCGTCAGCACGCGCGCAATGGTATCGAGCTGAGCGCCCGTCATCGAATCCGGCAGGGCTCGGTCGGCCAGCGCCGCGTTCTCATCCACTTGCGCGGTATCGGTCATGCCCGAAAGCAGCATCGTGACCTGAGGATGGTTCCACACCCACGAAAGCCCCCAGGCGGCAGGAGTGCGCAGGCGCGGGTCATAGGCGCCATCGAGCACGGCGCGGGCCCGCGGCGGCAGCTTGCCCGCCAAACGCCCGCCCAACAGCGGCTCCATCACAAACACCGCGAGCCCGCGATCCGCAGCCTCCATGAGCCCCGCCGTTCCCGCCTGATATCGCTCTCCAGCGTAGTTGTACTGGATCTGGCAAAAATCCCAGTCATACGCGTCAAGCATCGTGAGGAAGTCCGCCGCACTGCCGTGGTACGAAAAACCTATCTGGCGAATACGCCCCGCAGCCTTTTGGTGCGCAATCCAGTCCTCGATGCCCAACGCCACCACGCGCTCCCACTGGGCGGGCGAGGTGATGTTGTGCATAAGGTAGTAGTCGATATGGTCGGTCCGCAAACGGTGCAGCTGCTCGTCAAAAAAGCGGTCGAAATCCTCCGCACATTTGCACGAAGCGTGCGGCAACTTTGTCGCCAGCAACACCCGGTCACGCAGCTCCAGGCGCCCAAGCGAGGCGCCCACGCACGCCTCGTTACCGGGATAGAGATAGGCGGTGTCCAGATAATTAATCCCCTGCTCCACCGCACGGGAAATGATGGCATCGGCCGTCTTCGCATCGGGGTGCCCCGGCGCACCGGGAAATCTCATGCAGCCCAGACCCAGAGAGGATATTCGGTTACCACTTTTGGGGTCAACGCGGTATTGCACAGACCCTCCCTTCGCCATCAGCGCCCCGGCAAGGCGAAACACAATGGTCACGCAGCCGAAACATCGTGGAATCGCAATCGAGAATGTATCGTAACGTAGCAGAAATCGAGCCGTCACGACACCGCTTTAACATCAGCAAAAAGCCCGATGAAAGGAGGCGACCGTGACCACACGTGAGGACGCCCACCCCTGCCCCGGCGAACAGTACATCCTCTCGGTCGACCGTTACCAGATTGAGGTCATGGACCATCTGGACGAGCTTCCCGCCACGGGCGCCGTCATCTTCTGCACCTTCCCCAAGGTGCGTGATGGCGTCGGATATCCCGCACGTGTCTTTGCGGTCTGCCCCGCGCCATAAGTTCCCATGCGTTTGTTCTTCTAAATACGGCCATCCGGTGCACGCGACATGGCCCGGCGGCATACAATCCATCAGACGCCCCATACGCGGTCGCCTTTTTATGGGGAGATGATTCACATGCAGATCAACAAGGTCGCCTTCATCGGCAAGGGCGGCGTGGGCCTGCTCTACGGCAGCATGATCGCCCAAGCGCTCGGCAACGACGCCGTCGAATACGTTATGGACGACGCGCGCTTTGAGCGCCACGCGGGTGATGCGCTCACCGTCAACGGCAAGCCCTGCGCGCTCAAGTCCGTCCGCGCGAGCGAGGCGACGCCCGTCGACCTGGTCATCCTCACGGTCAAGACAACCGGACTCGACCAGGCGCTCAAGACTATGGAACGCATCGTAGGGCCCGACACGCTCATCGCATCCCTATGCAACGGCATCACGAGCGAGCAAAAGATTGCCGAGCGCTTTGGCTGGGAGCACACCGTCCTCGGAATCTGCCAAGGCATGGACGCTGTGTTTCTCAACGGCGCGCTCACCTTTACCAATGCGGGCGAGATCCGCTTTGGTGCGGCCGCCGGCACCGACCCCGCGACCGTCACCGCTATCGACGGGCTCTACACGCGCTGCGGCATCGCCCATACCGTCGAGCACGACATCGCACATCGCATGTGGGCCAAACTCATGCTCAACGACGGCATCAACCAGACCTGTATGGCCTACGGCGGCACCTACGGAAGCGCTACGGAGCAGGGCTCCGAGCAGCTCCGCAGTTTTGTCTCCGCCATGCGCGAGACGCTTGCAGTCGCCAATGCCGAGGGCATCGAGCTCACCGAGGAAGACCTGACGCAGATGGTGCGTCTCATAAAAGGGCTCGATCCCGCCGGCATGCCCTCGATGGCGCAAGACCGCATCGCTCAACGCAGAACCGAGGTCGAGGAATTTGCGGGTACCATCTGCCGCCTCGCGGCCAAGCACGGTATCCAGGTGCCGCAAAACGAATGGCTCTATTCGCGCATCCGCGAAATCGAGGCCAGCTGGTAACGCCGCCGCACCGCATCCAACAGTCTCAATAGCAAAAACCGCCGCAAAGGGCACTCCCCTTGCGGCGGCTTCCTTCTTCATCTATGGGCAAAACCAGCTTCACAACGGCTAG
>DXZV01000053.1:0-3110 GCA_019419485.1 Collinsella sp. | reverse complement strand
CCCAGCAGCGCTGCTGCGATGAGCGCGCCGACCACAATAGGAGCAGCCCCGCACGAGCCCTGCATGCCTGCGACAAACGCAGCTGTAGGGCCAAGACAGCCAAGTACCAATGCGACGGCGGCGATAGCGATATCTCGAGCGTTCATGAGACCACTTCCTCCACGAGAAAGACCTTATTTCTCATGAACCAGTGTGCCCCGTATGCATACGCCCAGCGTACCGCCACGGTAAGGGCTCTGTTAGCTCAAACGCACATAAAGAAAGGGCGGCTTTACGTTGCCTAAAAGCTCAGTAAAGACGCCCGCCCATCATGTGCCTATTTTGCTCTGATAGCAGATTACCAACCGGTGTAGTAATCGGTGGTTCCGGCGGCGCAGCCGGAGTCATAGACCTTGCAATCACCCTTGGAGCCCGTAAAGGTCGAGCCCTGGGCCATATCGCCCGCGGCAACAACGTAATAGCCGTCGGAATCGCGCCAGAAGCCCTCAGAATCCTGAGTCCATTCGCCCGTGCGATAGTGATAAAGCACATTGCTGCTGTAATAGGTCTCGCGGCGCCCGTTGTAGTTATTGACACCCGCAGAGCGCGTCAGGCCCGATCCGTTCGCGTAGGACGCGGCAGACGCGTAGGACGGAGTGTAACCGGCGTTGTAGTACGAAGCCTGGGCGGCCTCGGCAGCCTCCGCCTCGGCTGCGGCGGCCTCGAGCGCTTCGCGCTTGGCATTCTCAAGCGCAGTGCGCAGCTCATCGAGCTCGGTCGACTTCGCGTCGACCTCCCCCATCGTCAAAAGGCTGCCCGCACCATCGATACAACCCTGCAGCACAGCGTGCTCGTCATCGGTGGCATAGTCACCATACATATTCATAATGATCTGAGCGCGCATCTCAAGGGAATCGCGCTTGGCCTCCATCGAGGCGTTCCACTCCTGCATGGAACCATAACCATCGCCGCGATAATCAACGGGCTGTACCAGCGTCGCCTCGGACGGCGTAGATCCAACCGTATCGGACAGTGTTGCCGCGTGGGCATCAGTTGCGCCGGCGCCTGCCAAAAGTGCCACGGTCAGAGCGGCGGAAAGGGCAGCGGCTTTCGGTTTTCGTGAATCGATCCTCATGTAGCTGGAAACCTCCGTAGTGCGTTTTTGCTGCGTTTGAGCTGCGTGTGATTCGATCGCGCTGCATAGTACCTCGAGCAAATCGCGACCTGCGGTTTTACTCAAAAGGCGCACGTCAATTGCGTAAAACTCACATCCTCTCAACAGGAGTTTTCCACAACTCGAATGCATAAAGCATGCCAAAAACCCTGTAATAGCGCCCTTCCTATGCAAAAAAGACGCCTGCGCAACCATTGCTTGCGCAGGCGCCTTGAGCAGGCATTTATGCAGTTATACCTATCGAGTCGCAAGGGGTCCTTGCACAAGTCGCCTTACTCGTCCAGCGCGGCGAAGGCCTGCTTCAGATCCCAAATGATGTCCTCGGCGTTCTCGGTACCGATGGAAAGACGGATCGTGGAGGGCGTGATGTTCTGCTCGGCGAGCTCCTCGGCAGAGAGCTGGGAGTGCGTGGTGGTAGCCGGGTGCACGACGAGCGACTTGACGTCGGCCACGTTGGCGAGCAGCGAGAACACCTGCAGATGATCGATGAACTTCCAGGCAGCCTCCTGGCCACCCTTAATCTCAAAGGTGAAGATCGAGGCGCCGCCGTTGGGGAAGTACTTCTGATAGAGCTCGTGATCGGGGTGCTCAGGCAGGCTCGGGTGGTTCACCTTGGCAACGTGGCTGTCGCCGGCAAGGAACTCAACGACCTTCTTGGTGTTCTCGACATGGCGGTCGACGCGCAGCGACAGGGTCTCGGTGCCCTGGAGCAGGACCCAGGCGTTGAACGGGCTGATGCAGGCGCCCTCGTCGCGCAGCAAGATGGCGCGGACATAGGTCGCGAAGGCAGCGGGACCGGCAGCCTCGGCAAACGAGACGCCATGGTAGGAGGGGTTGGGCTCGGCGATCTGCGCATACTTGCCGCTCGCCTTCCAGTCGAAGTTGCCGCCATCGACGATCACACCGCCCAGCGAGGTGCCGTGGCCGCCGATGAACTTGGTTGCGGAGTGGACGACGATGTTGGCACCATGCTCCAGCGGACGGAACAGATACGGGGTGCCGAAGGTGTTGTCGACGACAACCGGCAGACCGTGCTTCTTGGCGATCTCGGAGATGGCGTCGATGTTGGGGATGTCAGAGTTGGGGTTGCCGAGCGTCTCGAGATAGATGACCGTGGTGTTGTCCTTGATGGCACCCTCAACCTCTTCCAGGTTGTGGGCATCGACAAACGTGGTCTCGACGCCAAACTGGGAGAGCGTATGCTCGAGCAGGTTGTAGGAACCGCCGTAGATGGTCTTCTGAGCCACCACGTGGTCACCAGCCTGGGCAAGAGCCTGCAGGGTATAGGTGATGGCAGCGGCACCGGAGGCGACGGCAAGACCGGCCACGCCACCCTCGAGCGCGGCGATACGGTCCTCGAAGACGCCCTGGGTGGAGTTGGTCAGACGGCCGTAGATGTTACCGGCGTCGGCAAGACCAAAGCGATCGGCGGCGTGCTGGGAGTTGCGGAACACATAGCTCGTGGTCTGGTAGATAGGCACGGCGCGGGAGTCGGATGCGGGGTCGGCGCTCTCCTGGCCAACATGAAGCTGCAGGGTATCGAAACCAAAGGTGTGCTCGGGGTTGTTGATGAACTGGCTCATGATGATCTCCTTGATCGAACGAAAGTAAATAAATAAGAGAGAAGTAAGTCGCTGTCTCCTGATCACGCCGACGGGCGCAAACAGGAGCCCGGCATTCGTCTTGGTAAGCAGTTCATATGCGGTCCTCCTTTTGACATCCCGGTTCCGTGGTCGGCTTAATTACCTACCGCCTTTGTGTGTTTTGAATAGTACGAGCATCGTCTCCCTCGGTCAATCACTTAAAAGCGCTAACCTGTTATCGGTTTTTTAGATAGCTATCGAAAGGACGGGCGCCGATGACCCTCCAGCAGCTTCGCTTTCTTATCGCCGTGGCAGAATCCGGCTCAATTAACGCCGCAGCGCAGCGCCTCTATACCGCACAGTCCAATATCTCC
>DXZV01000052.1:1749-10201 GCA_019419485.1 Collinsella sp. | reverse complement strand
GGCTACCGCTATGGTTCACGGCATGGACGCCTGCGCCGAGAAGGGCGACTTCGCCGGCATCGAGCGTTGGCAGTACGCCGGCATCCTCATGCAGGGTGTTCGTATCGCCATCCCGGCAGTACTTCTGTGCATCATCCCGGCCGAGGCCGTTACCAACGCGCTTAACGCTATGCCCGATTGGCTGTCCGGCGGCATGGCTGTCGGCGGCGGCATGGTCGCTTCCGTCGGTTACGCCATGGTCATCAACATGATGGCCACCAAGGAGACCTGGCCGTTCTTCATCCTCGGCTTTGTCCTTGCTGCCATCCCTCAGCTCACGCTGATCGCCCTTGGCCTCATCGGCATCTCCCTTGCCCTCATCTACCTTGGCCTTAAGGATCTGGCCAAGCAGGGTGGCGGCATGGGCGGTGGCTCCGGCGACCCGCTCGGCGACATTTTGAACGATTACGAGTAGGAGGGGAGTGATACATATGGCAGAGAACAAGATTCAGCTCACCAAGGCTGACCGCAAGAAGGTTTGCTTCCGTCATCAGTTCCTTCAGGGCTCGTGGAACTACGAGCGTATGCAGAACGGCGGCTGGTGCTTCGCAATGATCCCTGCGATCAAGAAGCTCTACACCAGCAAGGATGACCAGATTGCCGCTCTTAAGCGCCACCTGGAGTTCTATAACACCCACCCCTATGTTTCCGCCCCCGTCATTGGCGTTACCCTCGCCCTCGAGGAGGAGCGCGCCAACGGTGCTCCGATTGACGATGTCGCCATTCAGGGCGTCAAGGTCGGTATGATGGGCCCGCTCGCCGGCGTCGGCGACCCCGCCTTCTGGTTCACCCTTCGCCCGATTCTGGGCGCACTGGGCGCTTCCCTGGCCCTGTCCGGCAGCATCGCCGGTCCGCTGCTGTTCTTCTTCGCGTGGAACATCATCCGTTACGCTTTCCTGTGGTACACGCAGGAGTTTGGCTACAAGGTCGGCTCCTCCATCGCCAAGGACCTCTCCGGCGGTCTGATGGGCAAGGTCACCGAGGGTGCTTCCATCCTGGGTATGTTCATCATCGGCGCCCTGGTCGAGCGCTGGGTGTCCATCTCCTTCACCCCGGTCGTCTCCAAGGTCACGCAGTCTGCTGGCGCCTATATCGACTGGGCCAACCTGCCCGCCGGTTCTGAGGGCATCAAGCAGGCACTGACGATGTACAGCTCTGTCGGTGCCAACGCACTCGACCCGGTGAAGGTCACCACGCTTCAGGCCAACCTCGATCAGCTCATCCCCGGCCTTGCCGCCGTGTGCCTGACCCTTCTGGTCTGCAAGCTCCTCAAGAAGAAGGTCAGCCCGATCGTCATCATCCTGGCTCTCTTCGCCGTCGGCATCATCGGTCGCGTCTGCGGCTTCATGTAAGCACGCTTCGGCTTAAGACCGAGAGTTGCTAGGCAAGGGCTTTTGAGCCATTGAAACGGACCGCACCCGGTGGGTACACTGGATGCGGTCCGATTGTTTTTATTGGAGGGCGAGGCGCGTATGGCGCAATCTCAGAACAGCACGGTCGATTTGGCAACGCCGGCAACCTGCCTGATGGGGCTTACCAGTCACGGTAACGTGATGGTGGGCAATAAGGCGTTTGAGTACTATAACGAGCGTAATCCCGAGGATTATATCCAAATCCCGTGGGACGAGGTCGACTATATTGCCGCCGAGGTTTTGCGCGGCACCAAGAAGATTACGCGTTTTGCCATCTTTACCAAAGAGAATGGCCACTTTACGTTTTCGACGCGCAATGACAAGGAAACGCTTCGCGCGGTGCGTAAGTACATTGACGAGGACAAGCTCGTTCGTTCGCCCGACTTTATCGATGTGACGGCCAAGGGCGCCAAGAGCATCCCCTCCGTTATTAAAAACCTCTTCCACAAAGGCAACTAGTCGCCTGGGACGTTCTTAAACGACTAGTCATTAAAGAACGTCCCCAATGACTACCCCGTGACGATAGCGTAAATCTGCTACACTAGTACAACATGCCTCCGTAGCTCAGGGGATAGAGCACCGCTCTCCTAAAGCGGGTGTCGACGGTTCGAATCCGCCCGGGGGCACCAGAGGAATATCGAGCCCGGTACCGCTATGGTGCCGGGCTCTTCTGGTCTAAGGGCAGGATTCGGACCGTCGACACCCGCGTCACTTATTTCCCCGCGGGGGGAGTTTTCGAATCCGCCCGGGGGCACCAGAGGAATATCGAGCCCGGCACCACCACGGTGCCGGGCTCTTCTGGTTTAATGCCATGTCAAAAATGAAGCGCCCGCTTGTTGGGGGGGGAGCAAGCGGGCGCCTGTGAGCGAATATGTTTGCGGCGAGAGCCGTAATGAGCGGTTGGGTGGCGACTAGTTGGTCGTACCGGAATCGCCGCCTGTGCTCGTGCCCGAGCCAGAGCCCGAACCCGAACCAGAAAGTGCAACCGTCAGCGTGATCGTGGTGTCGGTGGACTGCTTGCCGGTGGGGGAGACGCCCGTAACGGTGGCATCCTCGTTACCGCTCACGGGATTGCCGTTCTGGTCACAGAAGCCAATGTTATAGAAACCGGCGTTGTTGAGCGCGGTAACGGCGGCGGAAATGCTCTTGCCGTATAGGTTGCCCGGGACGGAGGCCTTGCCGGACTTCTTGGCAATGACGACGGTAATCGTGGCGCCGGGCTTCTGCTTGCCGCTGGGGTTCCAGCTGATCACGGTGCCCTCGGTAACCGAGTCGTTCTCCTGGTAGCTCACGTCGACGCCAAAGCCTGCCATATCGAGGGCATTGCGCGCCTGGGCCTCGGTCATGTCGGTCAGGTCGGGGACGGACGTGGTATCCGGGCCGCTCGAGACCTTGTACGAGATGGTCGTGCCCTTCTCGACTTCCTTACCGGCTTCGGTGCCCTGTTCAAAGACTTGGCCCTCATCGGCCTCGTTTGCCTCCTCGGAGGCGTTGCCCTTCAGGCCAACGCTTGCCAGCGCGGCTTCTGCCTGGTCCTTGGTCAGGCCGACAAGCAGGGGAACCTCAACCTTCTCGGAGGGCTTGGGGCCCTTGGAGATTACCAGGTTCACCTTGGTGCCCTTGGCCTTCTTGGTGTGGCCGTTGGGCGTCTGCTCGGCGACCTTGCCCTCGTCGACATCGTCGTTGTAGCTTTGGTCGATGGTGCCGACCTCGAGGCCGGCTTCCTTGATCAGCTCGACGGCAGTCTGCTGGTCCTTGCCCAGCACGTCGGGCACGGGGACCTGCTCGCCGCCAAAGAGTCCTGTGGCAAAGGCCACCACGATGCCGATGACGGCAACAGCTGCCACCACGGCGGCGATGATCTTGTTCTTGTTGGATTTGGGCTTTTCGACCTCGTAGGAGCCGGTGGAGCCCGAAACCGAGCTACGGGCGGTATTCTGGCCGCTCACGCCCGAGACGGGACGCACCATGGCGCGCGTCTGATCGGAAAGCTCGCGAGTCTTGGTGGCGCCAAGCTCACCGGGGGCACCGATGATGCGCGTGGGCTCCGAGATGTTGACGGCACGACCGGACAGGTAGCTGTTGAGCACCTGACGCAGCTCGTCAGCGGTCTGGAAGCGGTTTGCCGGGTCCTTCTCCATGCACTTGAGGATGATGCGCTCAAGGTCGGCGTCGACACCGGAGTTGATCTGGCTCGGCGGAATAGGCAGCTCGTTGACCTGCTTGAGTGCGACCGAGATGGCGTCATCACCGTCAAAGGGCACGCGGCCGGTGGCGCACTCGTACATCACGACGCCCAGCGAGTAGATATCCGAGGTGGGGCCGAGGTCCTGACCGCGGGTCTGCTCGGGGCTGACGTAGTGGGCGGTTCCCAGCACGTTGTTGTCTTGCGTGAGGTGGCTGTTCTTGGCGCGTGCGATGCCAAAGTCCATTACCTTGATGTTGCCGTCGGGCAGCACCATGATGTTCTGCGGCTTAATGTCGCGGTGGATGATCTCGTGCTTGTGGGCGACCGAAAGCGCAGAGCTGATCTGCGAGCCGATCTGGGCGACCTTCTTGGGGTCGAGGGCGCCGTGGCTCTTGATGCCGCTCTTAAGGTCAGTGCCGCGCAGGTACTCCATGACGATGTAATAGGTGTCGCCGTCCTTGCCCCAATCGTAGACGCCCACGATATAGGGGGAGGAGAGGCCGGCTGCTGCCTGGGCCTCCTGCTTAAAGCGTGCGGCGAAGGTTGCGTCGCCAGCATACTGCGGCAGCATGATCTTGACGGCTACCGTGCGGTCGAGGACCTGGTCCTGTGCACGGTAGACGGTCGCCATGCCGCCTGTCCCCACCTTATCCTTGAGGAGGTATCTTCCCCCGAGGACCCTCTGTTCCATTCCTGCTCCTAACATAACTATTCGCTCAACGATGTGTGTAGTACCTACGATGTGGCCACTGGGGCCGTGTGGCGCGTTGCCGCTAACTCTTCGGACGCGGCGCGCCTCGGGTGTCCGATTCGATCATGGGCATCACGCTCCCTGTGCGGCGAGCGCCGCGGTCAGGACGATGCCGGCAATCTTGGCCGCCTCGACGTCGTGTTTGTCGTAATCCTCCAAGGCCACCGAGATGGCGACCGTGGGTGAATCGTAAGGTGCAAAGCCAACGAACATCGAGTTGACGTTGGTGCCGCCGGTCTCGGCCGAGCCGGTCTTGCCGGCGACCTTGACGCCGGGGACCTGGGCATCGGTGCCGGTACCGGACTGGACGACGGCGAGCATGGCCTGCTTGACTTGGTCGGCAGTGGCGGAGCTGACGGCCTGACCCAGCGAGCGGGACTGCGTGGTCTTGACCACGGTTCCGTCCGGGGCGAGTACCTGGGCTACAAAGTACGGGTCCATGACTACGCCGCTGTTAGCGATGGCGGCGGCAATCACGGCGTTTTGCATGACGGTGGTCTGCGGGCCGGGCGTGTGGTCCATGCCGACAGGCTGGCCGGCGCCGGCCCAAGCGGTCTCCCACTCGGTCATGAGCGACGGGTCTGCCATGATGGAGGCCGCGGAGGTCAGGTCCTGACCGAGCTTTTGGCCGTAGCCAAAGGCGTTGGCAAACTGCACGAGCGTGTTTGCGCCAACTTCGTTTGCCACCTGGCCAAAGACGACGTTGGAGGACACGGCAAAGGCCTGCTGCAGGCTGATGGTGCCGTAGCTCTCGTTGGCATAGTTGGTGACCGGTGCGTTGCCGATGTCCATGGAGCCGGGCGCCTGGTAGGTGCTGGTAAGGCTGGCGGTACCGGTCTCGAGTGCCGCGGAAAGCGTAACAACCTTAAACGTGGAGCCCGGCGTGTACAGCGCGTCCATGGCGCGATTGTACATGGAGCCGTCCTCGCCGCCGCCCGCCTGCAGCAGGGCGTCGATGTTGGTGTTGTCGTAGGTGGGCGAGCTGGCACATGCGAGTACCGCGCCGGTACGCGGGTCGATGACCACTACAGCGCCCTTAAAGCCCTTGAGTGCCTGCTCGGCCGCCGTCTGGATACGCGAGTCGATGGTGAGCTTGGCGGTGTTGCCCGGCTGGGTCTGGCCCGCGAGCGACGCGATGGCGTTGTTCCAGCTGGAGTAATCCTTAGAGCCGGTGAGCGTGTCGTTCATGACGCTCTCGATGGCGGTGGTGCCATACTGCTGGCTCACGTAGCCAACCACGTGCGCTGCCAGGTTGCCGTTGGGGTAGGAGCGTACGTAGGTGCCGTCCTCCTGCTGCAGCGACTCGGCCAGCGTCACGCCGTCGGACGTGATGATGGAGCCGCGCTGGATGTACTTGGAGCGGGCGATAGTGTGGTTGTTGGTCGGCATGTCCTGATAGTCCTTGGCCTTGATGACCTGGACATAGGTGAGGTTGCCGATAAGGATGGCGAACAGCGCCGTAAAGGCGAGCACCGCACGGGTTAGACGGTTGGCGAGCGCAACGCGGCCGAGCACACCGGATTCAGGCGTGTCGAGCAGGCGACGGCGCATGCGCGAGCCGACGGAATGGCTGCCGCTGCCGTAGGAAGACGAGGTGGCAAAGCGCGTGCCCGTCGGGGCGGCGGCAGATGCGACCTGATCATCGGTGATGGCGGCCATGGTGCCGGTGCCGGTAAGCTCGGCCTCGCGTCCGGTCGCCTCGTCACCGGCGCGCAGCAGGAGCGCGACGATGATAAAGCTTGCCAGCAGCGAGGAGCCGCCCTGGCTCATAAAGGGCAGGGTGACGCCGGTCAGCGGGATCAGGCGGGTTACGCCGCCAACGATCAAGAAGGCCTGGAAGCTGATGGCTGCCGTAAGACCGGTGGCGCTAAAGGCGGCAAGGTCGGATTTAGCGCGGGCAGCCGTGGTGAGGCCACGCACGGCAAAAAGCATAAACAGGATGAGCACGGCGCCGCCGCCTAAAAGGCCCATCTCCTCGCCGATAGCCGAAAAGATAAAGTCGGACTCGACGACGGGGATGTTGTTGGCCATGCCGTTGCCGATGCCAACACCGACCAGGCCGCCATCGGCAAGCGAGAAGAGCGACTGGACGATCTGGTAGCCCTGGCCCTGGGCGTCCTTAAACGGATCGACCCAAACCTGGAAACGCACCTGAACGTGAGACAGGAACTTGTAGGCGCCCACAGCTCCAACGGCTAAGAGCGCAAGGCCGATAACGACATACGAAAAGCGCCCCGTGGCAACGTAGAGCATCAGCAAGAAGATGGTGTAGAACAGCACGGCCGAACCCAGGTCGCGTTCGAAGACGACGACGAGCAGGCACACACCCCACACGGCAAACAGCGGCAGCAGCAGTCGCAGGCGAGGGATCTTAAAGCCCAGGATCTTGCGGTTGGAGATGGAGAGCAGCTCGCGGTTCTCGGCCAGGTACCCGGCCAGGAACAGCACGATAAAGACCTTGGCGAACTCGCCAGGCTGGATGGTAAAGCCCGCGATGCGAATCCACAGTTTGGAGCCCGAGATCGTGGTGCCGATAAAGATGGGCAGCATCAGCAGGATGATGCCGATGATGCCAAAGGTGTACTTGTAGCGCATGACCACGTCGAGGTTTTTGACCAGTGCGAGCGTTCCCACCATCAGGGCCACCGAGACAAACAGGATGATGAGCTGTGAGATGGCGAGAGCGGGGGCGAGGCGTGTCACGAACGTGATGCCGATGCCCGAAAGTATAAATACGATGGGTAGGATGGCGGGGTCGGCGCCGGGCGCCAAGATGCGCACGGCGATATGTGCCGCGGCGAAGGCGGCAAAGAGGCCGATCGGCACGGCGAGCGTCTCAAAGGAGATGGCGGCGCCCGCGGTGAGCACGTACATCGCATACAGCAGGATGACGGGGAACGCCGAGGCGATGAGCAAGAGCAGCTCGGTGTTGCGGCGACTCATAAGCGGCACTCCCTTTCTAGTTCTTTTCGTAGGCTTCGGCCTCGGCGGACTGTTCGGCGGTTTTCTCGGAATCTGATTCGGAGGTCGATCCCTGGTCGGTGTTGTCGCGAATCGTTTGCGCGTCGATCACCTGGCGGGTCTGCTCCTCGTCGATCTGGTGGCGGTACTTGGATATCGTGTCCTGCGCATCGTCGACACTTGTTTGCGGAATGCCCGCCTTGAGGCGGTTTTGCGTGTCTTCGGGCAGGTCGGACAGCTTAATACTGGTTTCGCTTTCGAGCCAGTGGAGCTTGAGTCCGAGTGGCTTGCCGGGCAGGCCGCGCCAGACGGCGACATTGCCCTGGTAGGTACCCAGGTAGTACGAGCCGGTGACACCCGTGTAGGCCCAGATGGAAGCCGCCAGCACCAAGACGAGACCTAAGACGACGCCGATGGTGACGTTGCGGCGACGCACGCGTTGCGCCTCGCGCATAACGCCATCGTCAACCAGGTCAACGACTACTACGGTCACGTTGTCGTGGCCGCCGGCGGCAAGCGCCGCGTCCACTAGGTTGTCGACGCAGATTTGCGCGGTTGAGGACTGCGTAGCGATGTTCTCGATATCGCTATCGGGAATCATGCTCGAAAGGCCGTCAGAGCACAGGATCAGGCGGTCGCCTTCCTCGATATGCAGAGTGAAGTGGTCGGCATACATGGCGGGGTCCGAGCCCAGCGCACGGGTGATGACCGAACGGTTGGGGTGGACGCGAGCCTCGTCTGCCGTGATCTCGCCGGCGTCCACGAGCTCCTCCACGTAGGAGTGGTCGCGGGTCACGCGGATGAGCGTGCCCTCGTGGAGCAGGTAGGCGCGAGAGTCACCCACGTGGGCGATGGCGAGCGTGTCGTTTTCGATATAGGCGCAAGTGGCTGTGCAGCCCATACCGGGCTTGCCTAGGCCGTTCAGGGCCGCCTCGATTACGGCGGCGTTGGCTGCCTCGACGGCTGCGGCCAGGCGTGCTGCGTCGGCGGACTGTGGGGCCGTCTTGGCAATAGTCTCGACGGCGATAGAAGAGGCTACCTCGCCGGCGGCGTGACCGCCCATGCCGTCGCATACGCAAAAGAGCGGCGACTGCACCAGGT
>DXZV01000052.1:0-1739 GCA_019419485.1 Collinsella sp. | reverse complement strand
GCACCAGGTAGGAATCCTCATTGTGCGGGCGCACACAGCCAACGTCGGAGCGGGCACCCCACATGAGTTGCGTGGTGGTGCCGGCATCATAGGTCGAGTCGGTCTCGATGCGCTCCTCGGTCAGGGGCTCAAAGCTCATGGTCGAGCCGGGGTCTTTGAGCTTGGCTTCAACGGCGGCTACGTCGATCTCGGCTGTGTCACCGGGAGAGACGGTGTCGGTCTCGGCGTCTGATTCGGAATCGCCGGTGTCCGGGGAGTCGGGCTCCTCGGACACGCGGGCGGTCGACTCGTCGTCTTGCGGGCTGACGTCTATAGGCTCGGGCGTCGCAAAGTGCGACGGCGCGGGTGTGCTTTGCGACTGGGCGGCGGGCTCGGCCACGGCATCGGACTCGCTTGCGGGCGCAGGCTGCGGGGCCTTGGGTGCAGGGCCGTCCTCGGGGGATGGCCCCGCCTCGGGCGCCGGCGTAGACGCGGGCGCAACCTCGGATGCCGGGGCTATGGGAAACGCCGGCGCGGCGGGTTCGGGTGCCGCAAACACCGCAGCGCTCTCGTTGATTGCCGCGGCGACGGGCTCTGCAAAGTGAGCCGGCGCCGGGGTTGCTTCGGGCGCTGTGGGCTGTTCCGCAGCATGTGCGCCGATGGGCGCCGCTACGGCATCCTCTTCGCCCTCGTTATCGGCGAGATCCGAAATATCATGCGTTACATGCGAAAGAGGCAGGGAGAACACGGTGTCCTCGGGCTCCACGGGTGTGGAGTCCGCCGGAGCGGCGTGGGCCGGTGCAGCTACGGCGGCAGCCGGTGCCTCGGTCATGGTTGCGGACTTGTTCTCCTCGTCGATCATCGACGGTTCACCTTCATGACCACGTCGCCAATCTGGACTTCGTCGCCCTCGCGCAGCGTTGCGGGCTCCACAAGCTGGCGGCCGTTGACGAGCGTGCCGTTAAGCGAGTTGAGGTCCTCGATGATGAGCGCCGGGCCCTGCAGCGAAAAGCGCGCATGCGAGGCCGAGACGAACGGTTCGTTGATGCAGATGTCCGAAGATGGCGAGCGACCGACGATGACGGGGCCGAGCATGTCTACGTGGATGCCGCGGATACCGCGCGGACCCTTGTCCACATCGATCGTCCAGATAGCCGAGTCGCGACGCTGCCCGCGCACAAGTCCCACGCCGGTCTTCATGACGGCGAACAGGAAGATATAGAGCAGGGCGACCAGGACGATGCGGCCTGCAAAAAGGACGATATCGATGTTCATAAGAGACTATCCCCTAAATTCAAAGGTGCTCAGGCCAAACGTCAGCAGATCGCCGTTGCGCAGCGGGCAGCGCGTAATGCGGCGGTTGTTGACGAGCGTGCCGTTGGTGGAATTGAGGTCCTCGATCGACCAATCCGAGCCCGTAAAGGTGAGCTGGGCGTGGCGGCGCGACACGTTGGGGTCGCGCAGGGCAATATCGGAAACTGAGCGCTCGCGACCGATAGTCACCTGTGCGGAGGCGATGCTATGGCTCTCGCCGCTCACGACGTCGACGAGCTGGGCGAGCGGGCGCTGTGGGGCGCGAGTGCTCGCCATGTTGGAGGCGATGCCGGCTGCGGCGCCTAGGCCCACGGCGGCACCGGTCGCGGCGGCTCCGCCCATGCCGGCAAGCGCGTCGCGCGAGACGGTCTGCGGCACCGGGATAGGAGCGGCGGGGTCGGGGACGCTAGGCGCGAAGGGATCTGCTACGGCAAGCGGGTCAGGAG
>DXZV01000051.1:9852-10210 GCA_019419485.1 Collinsella sp. | reverse complement strand
GCGCAGCAGGGCGTCGCGCGCGTGCAGGTAGGACGTGCGGCGCGCCGTGTCGTGGCGCGTGAGCAGCACGAGCGAGGTGAGCAGGTCGCGCGCATGGAACTCCTCGTCATAGGCCGACGAGATGATGCACTGACCAGCCGAGGCGCAGGCCTGCAGGCTCGGCAGGTCACCGACCGGCTTACGGTCGAAGCCCAGCACGGGATAGCCGCAGGCAATGGCGCCCGAGCTCACCACGACCAGGCGCCAGCCAAGCTCGCGCAGCGCTGCGGCCTGATCGGCAAGCCCGCCGATAAAGGCGCGGTTGACCGTGCCGTCGGCGCCCACCAGCGGCACCGAGTAGGCGATGACCTGGTTGCCC
>DXZV01000051.1:7860-9842 GCA_019419485.1 Collinsella sp. | reverse complement strand
GTCGTCATACGTCAAACCAATCGAATGTCGAGCGTTCGGGCGAGCTGGGGCAGTCGGGGCGCCTGGTGCGGAACGGACGAAAATGATCCGTTTTCCTCCGTCCCCTTCGGATCATTTTGCCCAGGGGAAGGCCGAAGCCGCAGCCATGTTCTTGCGCACGAGCTCGTCGCGCACCTGAGCCAGGCCCTGCTCCATGCCCACCACATAGGTCTGCGGGTACAGGAAGCGCTTGAAAGCTGCGTCCAGATGGTCAAGTGCCCAGGCGCAACGCTCGCGCGCGTCCTGGATGCTCTCACGCGGAGCCACCGCACTGCCATCGCGCACGATCGGCACCAGCAGCTCGCGATACTCAAGTTCGGACACGTCGGTCACCAGAGCGGCATCATTCACGGCCACGAGGGTATTGCCGCGCGCGGCGCCCTCCCCCGCCAGATGGTCCTCGTCGTAGATCATGTCGCAGACCGGGCCGCCAAAGCCGTCGTAATAACGGCGCACGCGTTGCACACCCGGGATCGTGCGCTTGTAGGGCTGCTCGGAGAGCTTGACCACCGGCGTCCACGGGTCCGTCTCACTCGCACGGCGGGCGGCGAGCTTGTACACGCCGCCCAGCGCCGGCTGGTCGTAGCAGGTCGCGAGCTTGGTGCCCACGCCAAAGCTATCGATGGGCGCGCCCTGGTCGAGCAGGGACTGAATCGTGTACTCATCCAAATCGTTAGAAACCGAGATCCCCACATAGGGCAGGCCCTCGGCATCAAAACGGCCGCGCACATACTTGGAGAGCTTGGCGAGGTCGCCGGAGTCGATGCGAATGGCCGACAGGCGCTCGCCCACCGCTTCCATCTCCTTGGCAACCGTAATGGCATGTTCACAGCCCTCGCGCACGTCATAGGTGTCGATGAGCAGCGTACAGTTCTTGGGGCTCGACTTGGCAAAGGCGCGGAAGGCCTCGAGCTCGGAATCGAAGCTCATCACCCAGCTGTGCGCATGCGTGCCAAAGACGGGAATACCGTAGCGGCGGCCGGCGAGCACATTGGACGTAGAGGAGCAGCCGGCAACGTAGCTCGCGCGCGCGACGGCCAAGCCGCCATCGGGACCCTGAGCGCGGCGCAGGCCAAACTCGGCAACGGGACGGCCGTCCGCCGCCAGCACCACGCGCGCCGTCTTGGTGGCGACAAGCGTCTGGAAGCCGACAATGTTGAGCAGCGCCGTTTCGAGCAGTTGGCATTCAAGCGCGGGGCCGGTGACGCGCACCATGGGTTCGCGCGGAAAGACGAGCTCTCCCTCGGGGACGGCGTCGATGTTTACGTGCGCACGAAAATCGCGCAGGTAGTCGAGGAATGCAGGCTTGAACATCGCGCCGCCGGCCGGGGCCTGAAGTGAGGCGAGGTAGTCGATATCCTCGGGCGTAAAGCGCAGATTCTCGACAAGCTCGGGCAGCTCGGCGGTGCCGCACATGACGGCATACGCGCTGCCGAAGGGATGGTCGCGGTAAAACGCCGTAAAGCAACCCTGCTCATTGGCCTTGCCGCTCTCCCACAGGCCCTGGGCCATAGTGAGTTCGTACAGATCAGTGAGCATTGCGATGTCGGTGGGATGCGAGATGTCGGTCAAAGCCATGGGGCGACCTTTCGGATGCGTTGTGCAGAGGTTGAGGGTTGGAGAAGGGCAGAGTGTTCGGGCATGACACCCGGCGCGAATCGGCTAGAGCAGGCCCATGCTGGTCAGGATCGTGTAGCCCATAAAGATGACAAACGCGATGAGGGCAAGGACAATGATGATTTTTTGAGCCGGCGCCATGCCAGGGATCTCGTTCTCACCCGCAGGCTCCTTGGAGGTAACCATGCGCTGGGCAAAGCTCATCTCGTCACGGCTCGGCTTGGGATCGACGGACTTGGGACGAGCGGCCTTTTTAGGCTGAGGTTTAGGTGCGGCGGGCGCGGGCTTCGCGGCGGCGGGCTTGGGCTCGGATGCGCCCTTCGCAG
>DXZV01000051.1:3485-7850 GCA_019419485.1 Collinsella sp. | reverse complement strand
ACGCTCGGCACGCAGGGCGGCCAGCTCCTCACGCTCGCGGCGTGCCTCTTCCTGGGCCTCGCGACGAGCTTTCTCGGCGCGGAGCTCTTCCAACTCGGCGCGTTCCTCGGCAGACAGTGGTTGGGACTCAAGCTCGGCCATGGTACAGCCCTTTCTTTTAAAAAAAGCCGCCGACACAATGTCAGCGGCTTATCAAATCCAAGGGTGGAGACGAAGGGAGTCGAACCCTCGGCCTCTGCCATGCGACGGCAGCGCTCTCCCAACTGAGCTACGTCCCCAGGACAAGTTGTTATTTTACCTACGGCTCGCCAACTGTCAACGCCCAATACCCAGTCTTTTTGGGACGGAGCTTTTTTGACAACTTTTCGAGCAGGCGATCCTCTCGATGATTTTTTAATCCCCGTCCCAGAAAAATCATCGGCGAATGTGCTACTTTGCGCTGGTGAGGACGCCGGTGGTGTCGAAGGCTGGGGTGAAGCTCTCGTCTACCGCTCCGCCTTCTTGCCAAAACATCGTCGTAAAGCCCAGGTCGTCGGCATGGTCGAGCACCTGCTCGTACTCCTCGCGCGTCACGGCGCGCGCCAGGTCGCCGCCTTGTTCGCGCATGAGGGCATTGGGCGTGTACTGGTTCATGACCGAGATCGGCACGTCGCCCACCGTCTGCCACACCAGGTCCAACACGCGGCACGAATCGTCCGCATGCCCCGGCAGCACCAGATGACGCACGATTATGCCGCGCTTCATGAGCCCGTCCCCGTCTACCAGCTCTCCCCCGCGGCGCTCAATCTCGCGCGCCATCTGGGCCAGACCCGACACAGCCACGCGCGGGTAGTCCTTAATATGAGAGAGTGACTGCGCAAGCGCCGCATTGGCATACTTAAAGTCGGTAAGCCACACGTCGACCAAATCGCCGAGCGCCGCCACGGCACTCGCGCGCTCATAACCGCTCGTGTTGTAGACGATTGGAATGACCAGTCCGCGCTCCCGAGCTGCGGCAATCGCGACCGGCAGCAGGTGAGCATAATGCGTCGCCGTCACCAGATTGATGTTATTGGCACCTTGGTCCTGCAGCTCCAGCATAATCTCGACCAGGCGCTCGGGCGAAATCTCAAGCCCAAAAATGCCCGTCGAGATCTCGTGGTTCTGACAATAGACACATTTGAGCGAGCAGCCGCTAAAGAAGATCGTGCCCGAACCGGCCTCGCCCGAGATAGGCGGCTCCTCCCACATATGAAGCGCCGCGCGGGCCACCTTGAGCGTGTCATCGGCACCGCATACGCCGTGCGCACCCTCGTCGCGCACCGCACCGCAACGACGCGGACACAAATGGCAGGCGGGCGAAAAAAGTTCGGTCAACGGCGTCGGCATAAAAACATGCTCCAAAACAACGATTCAGCAGCTCAAACGTAAAGGGACCAACCGCACAGACGGCTCGAGCCCAAGGCGCCGTAATCGTCCGACACGATTTTTGTAATGTCAAGACTGGAATCGATAAAGTGCCGCTTTATGATGTAGGTATTCCGCCCCCCGCGGAGCAACTGGGTGAACCGTCGCGTTTATTTAGGGAGCCCACACAGTCGTACCTAGTACAGGTATCCTTCGTTGTTAAGGACGCTGGAACAGTCGATGAGGGCACCCACCTGTTTTAGGTGGGTTCATTTTCGTAACGTGGGGGGTGGTTTTCTTTTGCCGAAAATCGCCATTACAGTCCATATGGATCCCCACCGGCATCCCAACAATCCATCGACAATACCCTAATATCTGGTAAGCGCGTGATTATCGCTGCGCGCAATTCCATGCACCCCCCTTGGTCGAGTATCATGATTCGGCTATGCCCTTTGCGCATGGCGTTCTTCTGACCTTTCCCTTCGACGCTTGGCGGTTTTTAGATTCATGGCTTCATCCCCGAGCTACATACCGTACCTATGCGTGGCAGCGGCGGCCTTTATCACGACCTTCCTCACGGTGCCTCTGGTCAAGCGCCTGGCAATTAAGCTCGACGCCGTCGACTATCCTTCCAAGCGCCGCATCAACACCAAGCCCATCCCGCGTTTGGGCGGAACGGCGGTGTTTTTGGGCCTGGTCGTTGCCTGCATTGTGCAAATCCTAGGCACCTGGCACCTAGGCTGGCCGCCCGTCCTGGTGCCGCACCCGCGCCTTCACATTAGCTATCCTATGCTGGCCCTCTCCTTTACCGTCATCTTTGCGACCGGCGCTATCGACGACGTCATCCAGCTCAAGCCCAAGCAAAAGCTGGCCGGACAGGTCCTCGCTGCGCTCATCGCCTGCGTGGGCGGCCTGCGCATCGGCGTCATCGTCAACCCGTTTGCCCCCGGCGAGATCATGCTCGGATGGCTCGCCTACCCCATCACCGTGATCTATCTGGTGGCATTCACCAACATCATTAACCTCATCGACGGCCTCGACGGCTTGGCCACGGGCATCTGCGGCATCGCCTCGTTCACCATGTTTTCGATGGCCGTTCTCTCGGGCCGTATCGACGCCGCTGCGCTCTCCATTGCGCTCTTTGGCGCCTGTCTGGCCTTTTTGCGCTACAACTTCAACCCCGCAAGCATCTTCTTGGGCGACTCGGGGTCGCTGCTTCTGGGCTTTGCGCTGGGCTCCATCTCACTACTCAACGTGAGCCGCACCGCCGCGCTCACCTCGCTTATCATCCCGCTCATCGTTGCCGGCGTGCCCATCATCGACACGTTTAGCGCCATCGTGCGCCGCAAGCGCGCCCACATTAGCATCGGGCAGGCCGACAAGGGCCACATCCACCACCGCCTGATCCAAGAGGGCTACAACCAAAAGCAGGCTGTGCTGCTCATCTATGCCTGGTGCATTATGCTTTCGGCCGGCGCCGCCGCGATCAACCAGGTCGAGGTGCCCATGCGCGTGCTCATCTTTACCGTGCTCGCCATTGGCTCGGCGGCCTTTGCCAAGCATCTACATCTGTTTGAGCCCGTGTTGCGTCACCATTACAACAAGCGCACGCACGAGGACGAGCTCGTCACCCCCGAAGACCCCGCCTTTAAGCAGGAGGAGCAGGCAGCCGAGGAGCGCAAAGAAGAGCGCCACCACAGGCTCTAGGGCAAGCTGCCGAGGATGTGCCAAGGCACCGTTGGCCAAGCGCGGCCGCGCCGCGCCCATCGCACATGCCGCACCACGCGCGTCCCTCTCCCGCCCCTCGCTTACTTACGCACCGCCTCTCCAATAAACGCGTTATCATCTTGACCAATACGCATACGTTAGGAGCAATCATGCCAAACGAGAACAGCTACGAAGTCGCGCTGCAAAAGAGCAACGCCATTCGCGAGGGCTTGGCAAAGACGCCCGAGAAGTTCACCATGCTCACCGGCGACCGCCCCACCGGCCGTCTGCACCTGGGTCACTACTTTGGCACCCTCAAGGGCCGCGTGGAGCTGCAGAACATGGGCGCCAGGACCAACGTACTCATCGCCGACTACCAGGTCATCACCGACCGCGACACCACCGAGCACATCCAGGACAACGTGTACAACATGGTCATGGACTACCTTGCCTGCGGCATCGACCCCGACAAGACCATGATCTACGCGCACTCCGCCGTGCCCGCCGCCAACCAGCTCATGCTGCCGTTCCTGTCGCTGGTGTCCGAGGCCGAGCTGGCGCGCAACCCCACGGTCAAGGCCGAGATGGAGGCCTCGGGGCACGAGCTCACCGGCCTTCTGCTCACCTACCCGGTGCACCAGGCCTGCGACATCCTGTTCTGCAAGGGCAATGTGGTGCCCGTCGGCCGCGACCAGCTGCCGCACATCGAGCTCACCCGCACCATCGCCCGCCGCTTTAACAACCGCTACGGCAAGGTGTTCCCCGAGGTCGACGCGCTGCTGTCCGAGACCCCGCTGCTGCCCGGCCTGGACGGTCGCAAGATGAGCAAGAGCTACGGCAACGCCATCAACATCTCTATGACGGCAGAGGAGACCGCCAAGCGCATCAAGAAGAGCCAGACCGACTCCGAGCGCATGATCACGTTTGATCCCGAGAACCGCCCCGGCGTATCGGGTCTTCTCTCCACGGCTGCCATCTGCACCGGCAGGGCCGAGGTTGAGATTGCAGAAGAAATTGGCATGGGCGGCTCCGGCCAGCTCAAGAAGTACGTGACCGAGGCCGTCAACGAGTACTTCGCACCGATCCGCGAGCGTCGCCAGCGCTACGAGAACGATCTGGACTATGTGAAGGACGTCCTTCACGAGGGCAACCGTCGCGCCAACGAGATCGCCGATCAGACCCTGGCAGAGGTTCAGGACGCCATGGGCATGGTGTACTAGACCGATTTGCTGGCTTGAGCTTTCGATTGCTTTAGGGCGGGCGCTACGGCGT
>DXZV01000051.1:0-3475 GCA_019419485.1 Collinsella sp. | reverse complement strand
GGGGAGGAATGCGAATCAAACTCAACAGGGCAGGCTTTTTCATCGCCTATTGCCTGCTCCGTTGCTGAATACAATATAGTTCACCGTGGTTTACTTTGCAGCATCAATATTCGCCGCCATAGCTTCTCCATAAGTTAGCCCCGGTAAACCTGCAACAGAAAACCACCACAAAGGGGACAGGCACCTTTGTGGTGGTTCTGGCCACGGCAGAGCTGTTAGAGTCCGGCAGGCCAACGACAGACGGCCAGGTCGACGTGCATGTCGTCCTTAAACGCCACACCCTCCCCTAGCAAAAGCTCACGTTGAGCATCGGGACCGCCAAAAGCAAAACCCTCGCATATGCGCCCGTCGGCAAACACCACGCGGTGACAGGGAATCTCGCCGGGGCGCGGATTGCTATGCAGGGCATACCCCACATACCGCGCACTTCGTGGTCGACCGGCAAGCAGCGCCACCTGACCATACGTGGCGACCATCCCCTCGGGGATCTGCTCGACCACCTCGTACACCCGTTCAAAAAAGCCCTCAGACGCCATCGCGTGCTCCTTTCAACCGAACCCAGCATAAACCACCACAAAGGTACCTGTCCCCTTTGTGGTGGTTTTGACCGGAAAGCTAGTTGGCGGGGCGGAAGAAGGCTACGGCTACAGCGCCGGTGCCCACGTGGGTGCCGATGGTGGCGCCGATAGTGTGGATGGGCAGCTCACCCTCGGCATGGCCGGCCCACAACGCGGCACTGTCCTCGATATACTTCTTGAGCACCGCATCCGAAAGACCCGTATAGCCGAGCGCCAGCGGCATGGAAAAGTCGATGCCGCCCGCCTTTTCGACCTTTTGGTTCAGCAGGTTGCGGCCGTTCTTGGAACCGCGCGCCTTGCCCAGCTGCACGATCAGACCGTCCTCGACAGCCACCACAGGCTTTACGTTGAGCAGCGTGCCCACGGCGCCGGCCGCAGCAGACAGACGACCGCCGCGCACCAGGTACTCCAGCGTCTCGAGCAGGCCGATGACGACCACGCGGTCACGGACGGCCTCGACGGCCGCCGCGATCTGGGCCGCACTACGGCCCTCATCCACCAGGCGCAGGGCATACTCGACCAGGACACGCTCGCCCAGGGTGACGTTGTTGCTGTCTACCACGAACACGTCGCCGCCCGGCGCCTCGGCAAGTGCGGTACGGGCACTCTGATTGGTGCCTGATAGCTTAGCGCCCACGGTAATAATCACAGCCTCATCGCCGGCTTCACGAACCTTGGCAATCGCCTGCGAAAACGCGTACGGGTTGACCTGGCCGGTCTTGGGCAGCTCATCGCGCTCCACGAGCATCTCGTAAAAGCGCTGGTGATCGATGTCGATGCCATCCATGTACACATCAGTGCCAAAGGTGACGGACAGCGGCAAAACGGCCAGTGCTGGGTGCTCGGCCGGCGACATATCGCTTGCGGAATCGGTAATAATGCGGACGGACATAGCGAATCCTTTCTTGCGCAGGTCCCGCGCAGGGAATTTTGACAGCAAGGCCCCGGCACGGTATACGCGCTCAAACAGGACTATGCAGTTGTTAATTGGAAGCAAAAGCCTTGGCGGCCCTACAGCTCGCGCAGGGTGTTGAGAATCGTGCGCAGCGACGCATACATCTGCTCGCGCTGCTCCACACCCATAGCCTTACCGGTGGTATCGAGCACCTCGCGAATGATGCGGTCCGCTTCGCTCATGCTCTCGCCGCCCAGAGCGGTCAGGCGCACCGGAGCACGATACTTAACGGCGGCATCGCCCGAATCGTCGACCTCGACGTAGCCGCCCTCCTCCAGATGCGCGAGCGTACGCGAGACGGCGGCGCGGGTCACGCCTGCCATGCGAGCCAGGTCAGCGCCAGTCAGGCCGTCCTTGCTGCGCTCAAGATAGTAAAGGCACATAACGTCGGAGCCCTTGAGGCCCAGCCTTGCGCCCTCGGATGTCTTAATGCGCTGAATCTCCTTGTAGAGCCCGCTGATCAGTCCGACAAAGTCCTCGAAACGTGTCTCGTCGTTCTGCTGCATGGGAGACGACCGCCTTTCGCTTGCATAATGCTTACGGGTAAACATCTTAGTCGCATAAGGCGACACCCGTACCCAAATACCCCATTTGTTAACCCATCAACATAAAAACCACCACAAAGGGGACAGGCACCTTTGTGGTGGTTTTGACCGGCGAACATGATCCGCAGGCGTCGCTACAGCTCCACGCAAGGATTGTCGCGGGTCACAAGCGTCTTAACGACAACCGTCGCTCCCAGATAGCGCTCGAGCAGCTCGGCTAAGCGATCGATCGCGGCCTGGCAATCCCCCATCCGCTCGGGCTCCGCGCACTCAATCGCCAGGAACGCATCGGCCGAATCATCGGACAGCGCCGTGCGAACGCCGTCGCGCCAGTTCCAGCAGCGGCACACAGCGCCCGCATCGTCGATGTAGGCGAGCTCGCCGGGCAGCGTCGGATCGTCCGCCTCCTCGCCAAGCGGCAAGAACGCATCGCCACCATCGGTCACCTTCAAGCGAAGATCTCCCTCAATCGCATGCAGGTCCTCGCCGCCAACGGGCAGCGCATAAGTCAACGAAATCGTGTTGTAGATATCCACCGCCGGTGTGATGTGGCCGACCGGCTTGCCTTTGAGCACGCGCTTGAGCAGGTTCTCAACTGAGCAACGCGCGCCCTTCTTGGTCTTGAACAGGCGATACGCCTCGCGCCATGCCTTAACCGGCGCGTTCTCGCTGATGGTATCGCTTGTCAGGTGACGCTCCGCATCGATATTGGCGCGATTGAGCAACGTGGCGATCGCATCCACGTCCTCCTGGGGAATCTGGGCCGCGGGCTTCATGCCCTTTACGACTACGACGCCGACCGCCGCCTGCGGAAACAGCTCCCAAAACGAATCCTCGGCAACGAAACTCTTCATATGCTCTCCCTTCATAGCGTACGCCCGAGCGAGGGCGCCTAAACAAAAAGCGCCCTCACAGCGGCCACCTTCAAAGTCCTACGGTGCCGCCACAAGAGCGCTTACGCTGTCCCCATCCGGAGAAGGGGACGATATGTCAAGCGTATTGTAACCCGAGTCATCCACGCGAGCAAAACCACCATAAAGGCGCCTGTCCCCTTTGTGGTGGATATGGACTCACGGCGAAGCTAGTGGCGAAGTCCCAGCAGCCCGCGGCCGCGATGACGAGCGTCGGCGTGTACTTGGGCGTGCGGGCCGGCGGCTTTGACGGACTCGGGCAGGTGCGAGTACTTCTTCTCGAAGTTCTCCTCGAACATCACCGCCAGGTTGTGCGCGGCCTCGTCATAGCGCGCGGTGCTCTGCCAGTATTGGCGCGGCACCAGGATGCCATCGGGCACGCCGTGGCACGTCGTGGGAATGTCGACGTTAAAGATGTCGTCGTGCAAGAACTCGCTGTCCTCGATGGTACCGTCGAGGGCGCGGGCCACCAGGGCGCGCGTGTAG
>DXZV01000050.1:9586-10266 GCA_019419485.1 Collinsella sp. | reverse complement strand
TGCGCATCTGCTCGGGCAAGTTCGAGCGCGGCATGGACGCCTTCCACGTGCAGGGCAACCGCAAGCTCAAGCTTGCTACGGGCACCTCGATGATGGCCGACGACCGCGCCATCGTGGACGAGGCGTACGCGGGCGATATCGTGGGCCTGTTCGATCCGGGTATCTTTAGCATCGGCGACACCGTGTGCTCCGGCAAGCGCCACGTGCAGTATCCGCAGATCCCGACGTTTGCCCCCGAGATGTTTGCCCGCATTACGCAGGTCGACACGCTCAAGCGCAAGCAGTTTGTGAAGGGCATGGAGGAGCTTGCCCAGGAGGGCGCCATCCAGATCTTCCGCGAGCTGGGTGCCGGCATGGAGAGTGTCATCGTGGGCGTGGTCGGCGTGCTGCAGTTTGAGGTACTCGAGCGCCGTCTTAAGGCCGAGTACCGTGTTGAGGTTCGTCGCCAGCCACTGCCCTATACGGACATCCGCTGGATCCAGAACGACCCCGACACCATCGATATCCCGGGCCTTTCACTCACGCGCGACACCCTGCGCGTCGAGGACATGCGCGGCGGCAAGCTGCTGCTGTTCACGAGCCCGTGGAACGTGGATTGGGCAACTGACCACAACCCCGATCTTATCCTGTCGGAGTTTGGCAACGTGGCCTTTTAGCGCATCGGCGCGGTGGCCCTGCGG
>DXZV01000050.1:7885-9576 GCA_019419485.1 Collinsella sp. | reverse complement strand
CCTGCGGGGCTGCCGCGCCGTTTACTTGCCTGATGCCGTATGAGCGGCTATCATACCCACCGTCGTCTCAAGACCGGGGCGTCCGAGCAGTTCGGGTCCGATATCCTGCTCGTTAAACCTAAAACCAAAGGAGTACATAATGATCAAGAAGGTCATGGAGGACTACAAGGTCCTGTTGCGGAGCATTCCCGCGGCAACGGTTTCGCTGTTTTTCGTGAGCGTCATCATGATGAACCTGCTGGCCAACAAAGAGCTCATCAGCCTGCCGTATCTGGCACTCGATTGCGGCTTTGTGGTGAGCTGGGTTTCGTTTTTGTGCCAGGACATGATCTGCAAGCGCTTTGGCGCCAAGGCATCCATCAAAATCTCTATCCTCGCGCTGCTGGTCAACCTGGCCGTGAGCCTGTGCTTTTGGGCATGCTCGCTCACGCCCGGCATGTGGGGCGCCTACTACGACACGGGCATGATCGAGGTCAACAGCGCCCTTAACGCCACCATTGGCGGCACCTGGTACGTGGTGCTGGGCTCTTCGCTGGCAATGCTCGTTTCTGCCGTGGTTAACTCCACGCTCAACCAGTCGCTCGGCCGTATGCTCAAAAAGAATAACTTTGCGAGCTTTGCCTTCCGCTCCTATGTGTCCACGGGCGTTGGCCAGTTTATCGACAACCTGGTCTTTGCCATTGTGGTGAGCCACACGTTCTTTGGTTGGACCTGGGTGCAGGTCCTCATGTGCTCGCTGACCGGCGCTGTCGCCGAGCTGCTGTGCGAGGTCTTCTTGAGCCCCGTGGGCTACAAGGTCGTGCGCGGCTGGGAGCGCGAGAATGTGGGCTCCGAGTACCTCGAGCGCCACGCAGCCGCCTAAGGAGCAAGTATGCGGGTTTTGATCACGGGTGCTTCGGGCGGTATCGGAGCCGCATGCGTGCAGCGCTTTTTGGACGAGGGCCACGAGGTCGTGGGCTTTGATCTGCTGCCGGCGGCGATCGAACACGAGCGCTACTGCCATCTGATTGTTGATGTCCGCAAGCCGGACACGTTTCCGGACGACCTTGAGCCCCAGGTGATCGTGAACGTTGCCGGTACGCAGGATTCGGCCGATGACATCGCCGCCAACCTGTGTGGCACCATCAACGTGACCGAGTACTATGCCTTTGTGGGGGAGGGGCTTGCTGCCAAGCCGGCGCCCGCTATCAAATCCGTGGTCAATGTGGGGTCGGCGAGCGGGCTTACGGGATCGGAGTTTCCCGCCTATGCCGCCAGCAAGGGCGGCGTTATCGCCTACACCAAGAACCTTGCAAACCGCCTGGCACCGCAGGCCATCGCCAACAGTGTGGACCCGGGCGGCGTTATCACACCGCTCAACCGTTGCGTGATGGAAGACGAACACCTGTGGAACCAGATTATGGAGCTCACGCCGCTTAAACGCTGGGCCACCGCCCAAGAGATCGCCGAGTGGATCTACTTTGTGGGCGTGACCAACCGGTTTATGACCGGGCAGAGCCTGCTGATCGATGGCGGCGAGGCCGGCCGCACGCAATTTATTTGGCCCGAATAGGAAACGCGCCCGATGGAAAGCCGTCGGGCGCGTTTTTGATGTATCGATTTTTAGCCGAGGCAAGTCCAGTTGACGGGGGTCGAGCCGTGCTGTTCGAGTAACCGATTGGCAGCGGAGAAGGGGCGCGATCCCATAAAAG
>DXZV01000050.1:6941-7875 GCA_019419485.1 Collinsella sp. | reverse complement strand
GCGAGGGATGTGTGGAGGCCAGGCAGAACTTGCCGCTTTCCTTGTCCGCGCCGGTCGCGGCGAGCTTGCCTTCGACCATCTGCTGGGCAAAGCGGCCCCATGCCAAAAAGACTACCGGTTGGGGCAGCTGGCAGCAGCGTTCGATAATGTAGTCGGTGAGCGTGCTCCAGCCCAGTTTGGCGTGCGAGTTCGCGGCATGCTCGCGCACGGTGAGCGTGGTGTTGAGGAGTAGGACGCCCTGCTGTGCCCAGGGGGTTAGGTCTCCCGTGGCGGGAATGGGGCAACCCAGATCGGCTTTGAGTTCCTTATAGATGTTGCGCAGGCTCGGCGGCAACTTGGTTTGCGTTGCGGGGACCGAGAACGACAGCCCCATGGCCTGGTTGGGTCCGTGATAGGGGTCCTGACCCAAGATGACAACTTTGGCCTGGTCGGCCGGGGTGTAGGCGAGGGCATTGAGGATGTCGTCTTGTGCCGGGTAGATAGTCTGCTCGGCACGCAAAAGGGCGATGTGCTCGAGCAGCTGGTTCGTAGTGTCACGTACCGGCTGCGGCGCATTGCCCAACCAAGTTGCTATGTTGCGGTCGCGGGTTGCGGTGTCCATGGGGCTCCTTTATGGCAGATGCTCTGTTGGCATCTATTGTAAAGGCGCACCGGTTGCCTTTATGCCGCGGCTATAAAAGGTGAGGCGCTTTACGAGGCTCGCTCGGGCGCTCCTGCCATGCGGGTATGGTCGTGAGCATGCGCATGAAGTCGCGGAAGCTCGACGGTTGCCACCATGACGCCGGTGAGGATGAGGGCGGCGCCAAAGAAGGCGATGGGGCTCAGGACCTCGCCAACCAAGAAGAACGAAAAGACGGCGGAGCAGACCGGCTCGAGCGAGAAGGCGAAGCCAGTGGTCTCGGCGGGCACGTGGGGCTGCACGAGCGTCTGGGTG
>DXZV01000050.1:0-6931 GCA_019419485.1 Collinsella sp. | reverse complement strand
AGGCAGAGCAGATGAGCGCGAGGGCTACGACGACCACGATCTCGCTGGGCGTACTGGGAAGCGTGAAACCGCCAAAGGTGAATGCGGCGATGCCCGAGAACAGGCCACCAAAGCCCAGCTGCCAAACGCCCAGAGCCAGCGGGTCGACATCTTCGACAAAGCGCTTCGCCACAATGATATGGCCGGCATAGACAAAAGCGGAGAGCAGCATGATGATCGCGCCGGGATTCAGGCTGGTAAAGTCGGCACCCGAGAGCAGCAGCATACCGCAGGTGACGATGGCGGTGCCGATGAGTACCTTGCGCTCGGGGGCGCGGCGCAGCAGGGCGGCGTTGGCAAACGGCACGATCACGACCGTCAGGCTCTGCAAAAAGCCGGCGGTGGAGGCGGAGGTAAGGCTGGAGCCCAAGCACATGCAGGTGAGCTCGGTTGCCATGATGGCGCCGATGATGGCGGCGCGAACCATGAGGTCGCGGTTGATGCGCAGCGCGTGCTTGTGGAAGAGCAGCAGGCAGGCCACAAAGGCGATGATGCAGCGCAGCGCAACGATGCTCGTGGCGTTCATGCTGTCCATGCCGATCTTCATGAGGGGGTACGAAAAGCCCCATGCGACGGGAACGGAAAATGAGAGCGCGATTGCTTTTTTGCGATCCATGGGACTCCTTTTGTTACAGAACGGTTTCGCAAAAAGGATTCTGCTCCCAGATGTGGATGTAGTAAAGCGAATGTATCTTCAGTATGATTAAGAAATACTAATGTTGCTAGAAAAAGCGCTGGCAAAACGTTTTACGGCTACATCGATGTGGAGGCACGATGGCATCGCGATATCAGATTGTATGTATGGTGGTCGATTGCGGCAGTCTGAAGGGCGCGGCCGACGAGCTGGGCTATACGCAAAGCGCGGTGAGCCAGGCCGTCAAGGCGCTCGAGCGCGAGCTGGGCACCACGATTATCGAGCGCGGTAAGCAGGGCGTATCGCTTACGCGCGACGGCAAACAGTATCTGCCGTATCTGCGCCAGATTGTAACTGCCGAGGCCGAGCTTGAGGGCAAGCGTCAGGAGTTGCTGGGGCTTTCGTCGACTGACATTCGCATTGCGACGTTTACCAACGTGAGTCGTACCGTGCTGCCGCGCGTGATCCGCGACTTTGGGGCCCTGCACCCGGGCGTTCACTTTACGCTCAAGCAGGGCGATTACACGCGCAACGCCCAGTGGGTGCACGATGGCGTGGTTGACTTTTGCTTTACGGCACGCGGATTTACCGCGGGGCTCGAGAAGCGCGTGGTCTATCATGACGAGTTGGTAGCATTGTTGCCGGCCGCGCATCCGCTGGCGGCAAAGGAAAAGGTGACACTCGCCGACCTAGCGTCCGAGCCGTTTGTGCTGCTGGATGAGGGCGAACAGAGCCTGGTGCTCGATGCATTTGCGGCGCATGGGCTGTCACCGCACGTGACGAGCGAGGTGACCGACGACTACACCATCATGGCGATGGTGGAGGAAGGCCTAGGCGTGAGCATGCTCTACCGTCGTACTGTGGAGGGCATGCGAGCCGATATTTGTGTGCGGCCCATCGTGCATGCCCCCTCGCGCGACGTGGTGGCCGCCTGGCGCAGCTGGGATACCATGCCCATCGCCACGAGGCGCTTTATCGACTATATGAGCTCGCATATTGTCAATTAATGACTGGCATGGCGTTGAGTGCGGTGTTTAGCGGGCTGTCGCTTTGGCTTGGGTGGCGCGATAGGTGCGTGCCGGGTGGCAAAGTAGCACCGCTACGACCATAAAGAACGCCGTGGTGCCCAGGCTGATGGGGTAGACCATCATGATGTTCGCAAAGGTGCGGAAGTGCGGGAACACGCAGAACACCCAATAGAAGCGGATGCCGCAGACGCAGATCATGGTGATGAGGGCGGGCGTGAGCGAGATACCAAAGCCGCGCAGGTAGCCCGACATGTTTTCGTAGAACATGCTAAAGGCGTACGCCGGGAAGATCGAGCACACGCGGATATAGCCAATCGAGACGATGTTGGGATCGCTGTTGAACAGCGATAGGATCTCGCGCCCCAGGCCGACAATAACGATAATCGTGGTGAGTGCAACGATACCGCCTTCGATCAGGCAGACCTTGAGCGTCTTGGTGCAGCGGTCGATTTGGCGGGCACCGTGGTTTTGTCCCACAAAGGTGGTGCAGGCCTGGCTAAAGCTGTTGAGCAGGTTGTAGCACACGTACTCCAGGCTCATGGCAGCGCTCGATGCCGCCATGACCTCGGTGCCCAAGCTGTTGATGGCGGACTGGATGATGATGTTGGCGACGGCAAAGACAGCGCTTTGGATGCCGGCGGGCAGGCCGATCTTGACGATGCGCTTGAGGGCGACGGGGTCTAAGCCTAAGTCGCGTGGGGTGACGCGGACGACGGAGTCGGTCTTGAGCAGGCGGATAAAGAGCGTAGCGGCGCTGACGGTGTAGGCGATGGCGGTGGCGATGGCGACGCCCGCGACGCCCCAGTGGAGTACGGGGACAAAGATGAGGTCCAGGCCAATGTTGAGGACGGTGGACACGGCGAGCGCCTGCAGCGGCATGCGGGTGATGCCGACGGAGCGGAAGATCGCGGCCTCAAAGTTGTAGAGCAAGATCGAGGGCATGCTGAGCAAAAAGACGCGCAGGTAGAGCGAAGCGAGCGGCATGGTCTCGGCAGGCACGTTGAGCGCAGCGAGCATGGGCTCGGCAAAGATCTCGCCCAGTGCGATGACGACAAAGCCCACGAGCGCCATTAAAATCGAGGTATGGACGGCGCGTTTGACCATGTTCTGATCGTTGCGGCCGATAGCGTTGGCGATGACCACGTTGGAGCCAAGCGACATGCCAATAAAAAGGTTGAGCATAAGACTGGTAAGCGGAACATTGGAGCCGACCGCCGCCATGGCGAGGGTTCCCTGGTCGCCCGAGAAGTTACCGATGATGACCGTGGCGATGAGGTTCGACAGCTGCTCCAAGATGCTCGTGGCGGCCACGGGGAAGGCGAACAGGGGAATATTGCGCCATAGCGAGCCGGTGGTCATGTCAATGTGCTTAGATGCGGTGTCTGCCATACGCTCTCAATCTCTAATATGCTCTTTCGTGCTTATTTGCGCAGACGATGATACTCCTAATGCAGCCAGCCGGCACTTAGGGACGTTCCTTTTCTGTCGGCAGCTGGGGGCACTCCTTGTCTTTTCTATGACTAGGTGGGGAAGGCGTGCGACAATGGTGGGCGTTGTGTTGTTCGCGCTAAGGAGTTGCCATGTTGTTGTGTCCCGTTTGCCATGAACCGTTGGTGGACGACGAGCGCGGTGCTGCATGCGCGGGCGGACACCGATTTGACCGTGCGCGCGAGGGCTATCTCTATCTGCTGCGCTCGTCCAAGAGCGGCGACTCCATGGGTGATCCCAAGTCGCAGGCGCGCAGCCGTCGTGACTTTCTGAACCGTGGATACTACGCGCCGTTGCGCGATGCGATGGTCGAGCTGGTGCGCGAGCGGGTGTCTGGACGTGCCGCGTCTACGAACTGCCCCATGACGCTGCTCGATATTTGCTGCGGCGAGGGCTACTACACCAGCGCTATGGGCGCGGTGCCGGGCGTAGATGCTTACGGTTTCGACCTGGGCAAGGAGATGGTGCGCCTTGCCGCCAAGCGCGGCGATGCGACGTACTTCGTGGCCAACATGAAAGATATCCCCGTGGCTGATGGCGCCTTTGATATGGTGACCGAGCTCTTCGCTCCCTTTAACGAGCGTGAGTTTGCCCGCGTGCTGGCGCCAGAGGGTTCGCTCTACACCGTGGTGCCGGGTGCTCGGCATCTGTTTGGCCTCAAAGAGGTGCTCTACGACACGCCATATCTCAATGACGAGAAGCTGCCGAAGACCACCGAACTCGAGTTGGTCGGAACGCAGCGGGTGTTTGCGAACATTACGCTCCAGACCCAGGCTGACATCGAGGCGGTGTTCCAAATGACGCCGTACTACTACCGCACGCGCCCTGCCGATAAAGAGCGCCTGGCAAACCTGGACACCCTTCAAACCGACATCGACTTCATCATCGCCGAGTACCGTCACAGCTAACAACCTGCCAAAAAGGGACAGGTTTATTTTGGCAGGTGTTATCTGGGCAAACGTAAAGGGCCGACCGCGGATATGCGCGATCGGCCCTTTTAGTTACTTGGCTGCAGAGGCTATGAGAAGTGAGCGCTTACAGGCGGTCCTTGTTCTCGGCCTTGACGGCGTGTGCCTGCTGAACAAAGAACAGGTCGTAGACCACGATGACAAAGGCTCCAATATTGACGGCGCTGCCGCCGAGCGCGGGAAGGGTGAGCACAGCCTGCGCAATCGTGGCGATTGCGGCAACGATGCCGAGCTTAAACGCGCCATCCACCTGCGAAGGCTTGTTGGCGCCCTTGATGCCCGCAACACCTGCGGCAAGGTCGATAACGCCCTTGGCGGCGAGCACGACCGCGGCGAGCATGGCGTTCGATCCGTAGACGGATTCAAATTTGCCGGTTGCGATGCCGGTGATACCAATGACGAGGCTGGCGATGCCCAAAACAAAATAGATGAGGGCAAGGATTTTGAGTGTCTTGCGCGCGGCGCTCATAGGTAGTCCTTTCGATTCGGGCGCTGCCAGTCTGGCGCGTCCCATATGCTGCACATATCGTGAAGCACATTGTAGTTCAATGTGACGGCGTGTGTGTTAGAAAGCGCTTCTCGCCTGTGCAGGGCAATCTTTCAAAAAGGAAAGCCAGCTGTAAGTCAAATCGATGGCAGCTCATGTGCGGCGCTGCGATGATGAGGCCGTGATAAGAAGTGAGTCTAAGGAGGAGCCATGATGTACGGACCAGAGCAAGTGCGTGAACCGCGGTCGTTGGGAAGGCGCATGGGTGATTCTGTGATCGCTGCCGTGTGCACGGGATTGATGGCGGTGCTTTGCATTGGGATGCTGTGGACCATGTCGCATGTGGGACAATAACGGACGGTTGGGTGCCGACATGAATGGCGCCCATGTATTCGTTTTGTTTGCTAAGGAGTGTCCATGGGCGTCGTCGATCCCTTTTCTGTTGCTCGGGCCGCGGGGCTTGAGCTGACCGGGAAGTCCGAGGGCCTCACGCTCACCGACGGCACGATGGAACTGCGCGCCGATTTTGGCCGCATGCTGCCACGACTCAAGCAGGGCCGCCTGCAGCAAGAGCTGCTGGTAAAGGTTGCGCGCACAAAAGGCATCGAGCGCCCATGGGCGATTGATGCCACGGCGGGCTTTGGTGAGGATTCGCTGCTGCTGGCGGCCGCGGGCTTTACCGTCGATCTGTATGAACAGGATTGCGTAATCGCGGCACTCCTCAAGGACGCCTTGGATCGCGCGGCAGATGATCCGGCGCTTGCGGCTGCTGTGGCGCGCATGCGCTTACATGCGGGCGAGGACAGCATTGCCGGCCTTCGCCATACGGCCGAGCTGATCAAGCAAGGCGAGCTCGCGGCTCCCGACGTGGTGTATCTGGACCCCATGTTTCCCGAGCGCACCAAGAGCGCGGCGGTGAAAAAGAAGTTTCAGCTCTTGCACCATCTGGAGCAGCCGTGCGCCGACGAGGAGACGCTGGTCGAAGCTGCGCTTGCGGCGCGGCCGCGCAAGGTCGTTATCAAGCGACCGGTGAAGGGGCCGCTGCTTGCCGGCGTTAAGCCGAGCTATCAGCTTGCGGGCAAGGCCGTTCGTTACGATGTTTTGGTGCCGCCGCGCCCGTAGCTTGTGCACGATGGCTGGCGCTTCGCCAGCGCCGTGCCGATGCGGGGGTCTATTTCCAAGGGTGCGACGTCAGGTGCCAGCCGCCGCAGTATTCGCATTTGTAGCAGGCCAAACCACGCCGTCCGCGGTTTTCGCAGTCGGCCATAACGGCCTCGGCTTCGGCGCGTGTGTCGTAACGGTTTTTACGCTCGCACGACTTATAGCGCCAAGCCTCGTCGCGCTCGGCGTCCAGGGCGTCGCGGCGCTCGTCCTCGCGTGCAAACAGGTCGCTCATATCGCCGCCGGTGGCAGCGCCCAAAAACTCGCTTTTGGCTTTTGACCAGGCGGCTCGCTTTTTGCTCCCCATCTGCTTCGCGCTCCTCTCCAAACGTTGGTATCATTGCTCAATCAAAGTGATACCAATAAACGTGAGGTCGCCGCGTGATGATCAGAAAAACCCTCGATACCGACATTCCCGCCGTCATGGCTATCTATGACGCGGCCCGCGCCTTTATGCGCGCGCATGGCAACGCCACGCAGTGGCCCGAGGGCACGCCTTCGGCCGAGCAGCTGGCTGCCGATATTGCCGCTGGTGGCAGTTACGTGTGCGAAGTCGACGGCCGCGTGGTGGCGACGTTTGCCTTTTTACCGGGTCCGGACGAGTGCTATGACGTGATTGAGGACGGTCAATGGCGCAGCGACACTCCGTATGCCGTGCTGCATCGCGTGGCATCCGACGGCACCGTGCACGGTATCGCGGCGGCGATGTTTGCCTTTGCCAAGGAATGCGCCGACCATCTGCGTATTGACACGCACGAGGACAACTTGCCCATGCAGGGCGCCATCGCCAAGGCGGGGTTCGAGCGTGTCGGTATCGTCTATGTGTCCGACGGCACGGCGCGTGTCGCGTTTGATTGGCTGCGCGAGGCGTAGGAGCCAAGGCACGTATCATCACCCAGCTCAAATAAAAAATGGCCCCGAGTGGGGCCATTCTTGGTAAAACGCGTCGTTGTGGGACTCGCATTGTTACCGCCCCAGATGAACCCGGGCAGACAAAAAGGGGAGGTGCCGGCTTTCGCAAGGCGCGAACCTACGAAAATCGCCGCGCGGCAACGCGGGGCGATGAGCTCGGTCGAGGGATAGGGCCCGCTTCGCCCACCGGCCCGTAAATTGTATCATCCAGTGT
>DXZV01000005.1:22101-31015 GCA_019419485.1 Collinsella sp. | reverse complement strand
GCCGCTGCACCGATCATCTTCCTGGTGATCTTCAACGTCGTTCAGTTCGCTCTGCGCTTCTGGCTCATGAACTGGTCCTACAAGCTTGGCACCAGCGCTATTGACGCTCTGACTGCCAACATGCAGGCCTTCACGCGTGCCGCTTCCATCATGGGCGTCTTCGTCGTCGGTTGCCTGGTCGTCACCATGGGTGGCACCCAGATCAACCTCCAGATCCCCAACGGCACCACCCGTGGCCTCTCCGCTACTACCGTGATCGTCTCCGAGAAGGAGGCCGAGAACTTCACCGGTATGGAGGGCATCGATACCGAGACCGCTGAGGCCGGCACCATCGCCATGACCGATGAGGACGGCAACGCCCTCACCGCTTCCGATGCCGACGGCAACGCTGTCGAGTGCGGCGTCACCGATTTGGGCAACGGCATGGAGTCCGTTACCTACGGCACCGTCACCGAGGATCCGGTCAACTTCTCCGTTGCCGACACCCTCAACACCATCGTCCCGAAGCTCGTCCCGCTTATGCTTACGCTGCTGCTTTACTACATGTTCGCTAAGCACAGCTGGACCCCGACCAAGGGCATTCTCCTGCTCTTTGTCCTTGGCATCCTGGGCGCTGGCCCGCTTGGTCTCTGGCCGAGCATCTGGTAAGGCTCTAGCTTGAGGGGTGTGTCCCTACGCGGCTCACACCCCGACTCCTTAAGCCATGTGTATGTTAAAAGCCGCGTGCTCGAAAGAGCGCGCGGCTTTTGTTTTCTTGATGATTCGGGTGTTGCGGACTGATAATGCTTAACACCCTAGGTAGTTAGCCGAATTCGAGCAAAAGGGAGGATAGGATGGCGATCGGAGCGCGTAAGCAACCGCTGTACGATCAGCTGGTCGATATTCTGACCGAAAAGATTGACCATGAATATCGCGCCGGTGACATGATTCCTTCCGAGCGCGAACTTTCGGAGCGCTATGGTCTCTCGCGCACTACGGTACGCCTGGCTCTGCAGGAACTGGAGCGTTTAGGACTGGTGGTTCGGCAGCACGGTCGCGGTACCTTTGTGACCGACCGTTCGGCAAAGGCAACCAATCTTATGCAGTCCTACAGCTTTACTGAGCAGATGCGCGCGATGGGTCGCGACCCCGAGACCACGATTCTCGAGTTTTGCGAGATGGAGGCCGATAAGAATCTGGCCGAGCATATGGGATTGCGTATCGGTGATCGCATTTTTAAGCTTAAGCGCCTTCGTTCTGCCGATAACATGCCCATGATGGTCGAACGCAGCTATCTACCGGTTCGTCAATTTCTGTCCCTAAAGCGACCACTGCTGGAGCGTAAGCCGCTTTACGATGTGATTGAGCAAGACTTTCAGCAAAAGATTCGCGTGGCCGAAGAGGAGTTCTATGCGAGCATAGCCCGTCCCACCGACGCCCACCTTTTGGGAATTGTCGAGGGCTCGCCTGTGCTCGATTTGGTCAGGACTACGTATAACGAGTCAAACGAGGTTGTGGAGTATACACTCTCGGTTGCTCGTGCCGATCAGTTTAAATACAAGGTTTACCACCAGCGTAGCAACTAGTGTCCGCATCGTTTCCATATGATGATTCTTTGCATTTAACTGGTTACTACCAGATAACCAACCGAAGTGTATAATTGCACGTCAGAGGATTACTTCTAGAGAGAGGTATTAGAAATGTTCGAGAAGAGTGTCGAGGAGCTCACCGAGCTCGGCGCCCAGATCACCACGGCCGAGATTGCTCAGCAGCCCGAGCTTTGGCGTGATACGCTCAACATCTATCGCGAGAACAAGGAGGCCATCGAGGCCTTCCTGGCCGAGGCTCGCGCTATGGGCGAGGGTCGTCTGTCCGTTGTCTTCACCGGTGCCGGTACGTCCGACTACGTTGGCGATACCTGCGCCCCGTACCTGCGTCACGCTGGCAACACTGATCTCTACGACTTTAAGCCCATCGCCACGACCGACATCGTGAGCGCTCCGCGCGACTTCCTGCGCGCCGAGGATCCCACGCTCGTGGTTTCCTTTGCCCGCTCTGGCAACAGCCCCGAGAGCCTTGCCGCCGTTGCCGTTGCCAAGGAGCTCGTCCACAACGTCAAGTTCCTCAACATCACCTGCGCTCCCGAGGGCAAGCTCGCCGTCGAGTCTGCCGATGATCCCAATGCGCTGACGCTGCTCATTCCGCGCGCCAACGACAAGGGCTTCGCCATGACCGGTTCTTATTCTTGCATGACCCTGCTCTCCACCCTTATTTTCGACACTGCCTCTGACGAGCAGAAGGCCGAGTGGGTCGAGACCATCGCCAAGATGGGCGAGGAGGTTATCGCTCGCGAGTCCGAGGTCGCCGATTACCTCGCTGGCGACTTCAACCGCGTGACCTACCTGGGCTCCGGCTCCTTTGGCGGCCTTGCTCAGGAGAGCCAGCTTAAGATTCTCGAGCTTGCTCACGGCCTGGTTGCCACTTCTTACGACACTTCCATGGGCTATCGTCACGGACCCAAGTCCTTCGTCGACGATAAGACGCTCGTCTTCGTGTTCGTCAACAACGACGCCTACACCCGTCAGTACGACATCGACATCCTCAACGAGATCGGTGGCGACAAGATCGCTCAGCACACCGTCGCCGTTCAGCAGGAAGGTGCCACCGTCTATGAGGGTGAGTCCTTCACCTTTAAGGGCTACGAGGCACTTCCCGAGGGCTACCTTGCTCTGCCGTTCGTGATGTTTGCCCAGGCTATCAGCCTGCTCAACTCCGTGCGCGTGGGCAACACGCCCGATACGCCGAGCCCTACCGGCACGGTCAACCGCGTGGTTAAGGGCGTGACGATTCACCCCTTCACCGCTTAATCGCGTCCCCCTGTAAGGGCGCCCGTCCGCTCATAACGGCGGGCGGGCGCTTTTTGTTTTTACATGGACCGGGTATAAGGTCACCACGGTCAACTGCTTCAAGAAGCAAGGAGTGCATATGAGCACGTACGCAATTAAGGCCGACAAGTTCTTCTTGCCGGCAGGTCCGCAGCTGGGCGGCTATCTTATGGTCGAGGATGGCGTCTTTGGCGCCTGGCAGGCCGACGAGCCCTCTTGCGAGATTAAGGACTACACGGGATCGTGGATCGCGCCGGGTATGGTCGATACTCACATCCATGGCTTCTACAACCACTCAACTACCGATAACGATCCCGAGGGCATCGATATCAGCTCGACCGAGCTCGCCCGTCGCGGTACCACCAGCTGGCTGCCCACGACGTTCACCGATGGCGTCGAGCAGATCAAGGATGCCTGCGCCGCCATCGCTCAGGCTGACGAGGGTCGCGGTCCCGACTTCTGCGGCGCTCGCATTCAGGGCATCTACCTGGAGGGCCCCTTCTTTACCATGAAGCACGTGGGCGCGCAGAACCCCGCCTATCTTATCGATCCCTCCGAGGAGGTCTTCGATCAGTGGCAGGAGGCTGCGGGCGGTCGCATCGTTAAGAGCGCCATGGCGGCCGAGCGCGACGGCGCCGCTGCTTATGCGGCTGCTCTGAACGCCAAGGGTGTGGTGACCAGCATCGGTCACTCCGACGCCACCTACGATGAGTGCATCGCCGCCATCAACGCTGGTGCCAGCTGCTTTACGCATACCTATAACGGCCAGCGCGGGCTGCATCACCGCGAGCCCGGTGTCGTGGGTGCTGCCATGTCCACGCCCGAGACCTACGCCGAGATCATCTGTGACGGCAAGCACGTTAACCCTGCCGCCATCAAGGCGCTGCTGCAGGCCAAGGGCTGGCAGCATACGGTGCTCATCACCGACTGCCTGGGCTGCGGCGGCATGCCCGAGGGCAGCTACACCAGCGGTGGCATGGACGTCATCATGAAGGACAACCTGTGCTGGCTCGCTGACGGCAAGAGCATTGCCGGCTCGGTGCTCACGCTTGCCCAGGGCGTCAAGAACATCGTCGACTGGGGCATCGCCAGCGCCGATATCGCCATTCGCATGGCAACCGAGGTGCCGGCACGCTCCGCGCACATCGAGGATAAGTGCGGCAGCATCATGCCGGGTCGCGACGCCGACTTTGTCGTGTTCGACCATGAGCTCACTCTCGTCGAGACGTATGTTGGCGGCCAGAGCGTCGGCAACGCCTTTACCGAGTAACGATAGAAAAAGACGGCGGGCCCGAATCTGCTCGGACCCGCCGTATGGGTTAAACGCTCAAAAGCACCTTCACAGTTACAGCTTGTTAGCAATCTTCTTTGCCGTGCGCTTAACGCCGGCCACCAGGCCTCCTGCAGGATGCTCCTTCTCGTATGCTAGGCGCTTCTCGCGCTTGGCGTACTCTTCGACGATGATGTCGCCATACTCGTCTTCGATCTTGTCGAAGAAGTCGACGGCGCCCTTAATTTCCTCAGCGGTCGGGTGTCCCTTTTGCACACCGCCGGTGAGTTTGAACGGACCCCACGTATCAAAGCCGGGGCAGCCGTAGACACCCATAAAGATGGCCTGCCTCATGCGGCAGATGCCATCGATATCCTTGCCGTACCACTTGTTTTTGCCACCGTAGGTCATAAGGCCAAACACCTTGTCCTGCGGCTGCAGCACGTTAGTGAGCACGCGTGCCATGTCCTTGTCGATCTCGGAGTAATAGATGCCCGTGGCGACGCCGATTAGATGATATTCGTGCAGGTTGGGGTACTCGTTTTTGCCGAGTGACTTCACGTCGAGGGTATCGATCTCGGGGTGCGCCTCGACGATGGCGTCCACGAGCTTTTTCGTATTGCCGTGATGGCGCGAGGCGTAGAGGATGATGGTTCGCATAAGAAGGCCTTTCAGCTGTAATTGCATCAATGTCTGTATGGTACCCCGTTGTATGGCTGGGAAACCGGATGCATCGATGAACGTGCGGGTTTGTCCTTTGGTCAGGGCCGAGACGGGTTCTTGCGAGCAAAAAGCAGTTGTTCGAAAGGATGGGCAATGGAATACGCTCTCTCCAACGATTCGATTTCTATTACGGTGTCCACGGCTGGTGGTTCGTTTACCTCGATCGAGGCCGGAGGTCGCGAGTATCTGTGGCAGGGCGATCCCGCCGTGTGGTCCGGTCAGGCACCGATTTGCTTCCCGATTTGCGGAGGCTTGCGCGATAACAACGCCATGACGTTTGCCGGGCATCATGTAAAGCTCGCTCGCCATGGGTTTGCGCGCAAACAGGAGTGGAAGCTGCTGAGCCAGAGCGAGAACGAGCTGGCGATGTGCCTGGCTTCGGAGGATAACGCCGCGCTGCTGAGCGATTATCCGTACCCGTTTAAGCTTGTCGCTCGTTATACGCTTGAGGGGGATGCCGTGCGCGTCTCCTATGAGGTGACCAACGAGGGAACCGAGGACATGCCGTTCTTTATTGGCGGTCATCCCGGCTTTAGGTGTCCGCTCGATGAGGGCGAGGCCTATTCGGACTACGAGTTGCGCTTTGAGAAAGACGAGGCTGCGGAGCTCTGCACCGCCGTTCCCTCGACTGGATTGATTGACGTGGCAAACCGCTCCAAGAACCCCATGGTGGGAAAGACGCTGCCCCTGTCGCACGAGCTCTTCGATTTTGCGGAGACCATCTTTGATGTGCTCGAGAGCCGTCAGGTCACGCTTTCCAAGAAGGGCGAGGACAAAGGCGTTCGCCTGAGCTTTGAGGGTTTCCCGTATCTCATTGTGTGGAGTAAGCCCGAGGGCGATTTTGTGGCAGTTGAGCCCTGGGGCGGCCTTTCGACCTGCTCCGATGAGGACGACGTACTTGAGCATAAGCGCGGCTGCCTTGTCGCCAAGCCCAAGGAGACCATCGTTCGCTCGTTCACGATTGAGATTCTGTAATTCCGTTTTGTCGACTCGTATCGCGAGGCACAAGGAGCCTGCGAGATAAGGAGCTAAAAATGATCCTCACCGTTACGATGAACCCGTCTGTCGATACGCGCTATCAGCTCGATGAGCTCGTTATCGACGACGTCAACCGTGTGACGCCCGAAAAGACCGCCGGCGGCAAGGGCCTCAACGTGGCCCGTGTGCTGGGTCAGCTGGGTGACGACGTTGTGGCAACCGGTCTGCTCGGCGGCCACATGGGCGCCTACATGGCTGAGCTCATGGACGCCAACGGCATTAACAACGACTTTGTGCCCATCAAGGGCGAGACTCGCATTTGCCTCAACATCCTCCACGCCGGCAACCAGACCGAGCTGCTCGAGAGCGGCCCGACAATTGCCCCCGAGGAGCTCGATGCCTTTACTGCCAAGTTTACCGAGCTTGCAGGCAAGGCCGACGTCGTCACCATTTCGGGTTCGCTGCCCCGCGGTGTCGAGGCAGACTACTATGCCAAGATTACGGGCATTGCCGAGAACGCCGGCGCCAAGGTGTTGCTCGATACCTCGGGTGCTTCGCTCGAGGCCGCCCTTAAGTCCGAAATTAAGCCCGAGCTGGTCAAGCCTAACCTGACCGAGATCAACGGCCTTCTGGGCACGAGCTTTACCACCGACGATGTGGACGAGCTCCGCGCCGCGCTCGCCTCTGACGCCCGCTTCTCCGATATCCCCTGGGTCGTCGTGTCCATGGGCGCCGCCGGTTCCGTGGGCTTCCATAACGGCCGTGCGTTCCGTGCCAAGACCCCCGATATCCCCGCCGTCAACGCTACGGGCTCTGGCGATTCGACCATTGCCGGCTTCGCACATGCGATTGCTGCCGGCGCCGACGATGAGACGGTGCTGCGTACCGCCAACACCTGCGGCAAGCTCAACGCCATGGATCCCATGACCGGCCATCTGGTCATGGATCGTTGGGACGAGGTCTACAACGGCGTTGTCGTGACCGAGCTGTAGGAGTTTGGGTTGCGGCCCCGGCATCGCTTGCTAGCTCATGTCGACGATAAGTGCAGTAGCATTATGCCGGGGCGCGACGCCGGCTTTGTCGTGTTCAGTCCCGACCTTACCCTGGTCGAGACGTGTGTGGGCGGCAACAGCGTCGGCAATGCGTTTGCCGAGTAGCCGCCAAAGAAACGATCCGAGAGGGGATTTAGATGATTTACGGTGCATTGGGCGATATCGAGGAATACCGCGGAATGCTCAAGGGCCTCGACGTGCTGATTGATTGGCTCGAGGAGAACGATCCGGCGGAGCTCGAGGTCGGCAGCCATCCGATTCTGGGCGACAAGGTCTTTGCGAACGTCATGGCTCCCACGACGCGTCCCGAGGCCGAGGCTCACTATGAGACGCATCAGCGCTATCACGACCTGCAGATCGATGTCGAGGGTCGCGAGGCCTTTAAGGTTGCCACGGGCAGCCTGACGCTGGTCCAGGAGTTTGACGAGAAGGACGACTACGATCTGGTCGATTCCGACGCTTCGATTGCCGGCGATCTTGCTGACGACAAGTTCGCGCTGTTCGTTGCCGGCGAGCCTCACATGCCCACGCTCGAGTTCCCGGGCGACGGCGCGCAGCCGGTCAAGAAGATCTGCTTTAAGCTGCTTGCAGATGCTTACTGGGAGGAGTAGCGAGCTGCTCGGCTGAGCTGTTCGTCTGATGGCGTGATTCCCCTAGGGAAATCACGCTAGGACCCCGCCAAACGGGTTTTCCCTAGGGAAATCACGTTTGGCGGGGTTTTCTGTTTTGAATAGGGAAGCCTCATTTATTTGCGAAGAACATCGGCTAGCCGCAGGATTGAAATCATCGACCGATAAGTGAGTTCCACTTTTTCGCCCGCAAGCAGTCGTTTCGAGCCAATCTCATCTAGCCCCACAAGCCGAGAAAACAGCGGGCCGCTCATCGTGCCCTCGTCAATTGATTCCCTTATGGTCTTCAAAACGTCCGTATCATGAAGCGATGCCGAGCTGTAGGGGGCAACACGAGCGGAACTCTCAATTAACGACGAGACAAAAGGATGGAGATGCTTTGGACATAGTCCATCAAACACCACATCCCCATTGTCGTTCGAGCCGACCAGGCGCCAAGTATAATGATCGACCCAGTCATCCCCGTCGTATATGGCGTTCATGAGCAACTTCCCGTCTAGAGAGAGAAACCTATTTGGACATCGGGGCGCAAGACCGCAATCCATATCGGGCCTGCAGCAGCTCCAACCCAACGCACCACATAGGTTCCCTTTCGTACATGTGTATCAATCTGCCCCGAAATGCCGGTGAATGCAATTCCAGACCCGTTTGTCGGATAGCAATCGACGTATTTTTGTTTTCCGCTCACAACCTTGTATAGATATATCGTTCCAGCAAAAGAGAAGGGATCGTTCGCAATTTTGTCCGGAAGAACTTGCCACCTCAAAATCCCGCTACCAATATGGTCAAGCTTGACCGTTCCGCCGTCCCCCTCAAAAGTGGCAAGGGGATTTACCCAAGACTGAGAGTCGGCATCGCCCTCCTTAGCAGTTATCAGCAGACTGCCCGTATAAGACTGCTGAGGCTCACCTTCAGGACAGACAGCCTTGGCCCAAGAAGGGCCACTCAGGCAGAACAGTCCGAGCAGCATCAATACCAACAAAAGAAAACCCTTAGTTCTTTTCATCTATATCCCCAACGTCTCTCGACATTTGTATATCGTGACTATTTTAGATCTATATGGCCAATTCGAGCCCTCACCATGGCAATTGTTGCAGCTGGGTTTCTTTTCATTAAGATTTCACTTTGGTAAATCCCCGCCCCTAAGCATTAAACCCGAAGTCCACCGAGTGGGCCGCTGTTGACGTGGCGATGCTTGGATTGGCGCGCACGCACTCAAAATCGGCAACAAAAAAGCCGCCCGAAGGCGGCTATCTTGAGCAATGGAGCCAGCGACCGGGCTCGAACCGGTGACCCCCGCTTTACGAGTACGTGAATTCGGCATTTGACGAGATGAGGCCAATTTCACTGAATTAAAAGGAAGCGCAGGTAGAAATAGTTAACTAACAATTATTGAGC
>DXZV01000005.1:20829-22091 GCA_019419485.1 Collinsella sp. | reverse complement strand
AGCTATTAGAATCATATTTCCCACTATTTTCACACTTAGAGGGACTTGAAAGTGTGAAAAGTTTCGATTAGGCTTGCTGGCAAAGCTTTAAAGGCTTTGCCAGCAAGCCTAATCGAAAATCTAACGAGGGATATGATTGCAGGGATTGATAAAAAAGACCGCTCGCGGCACATCGGAATGCATCGATAAGAGCAAAGGCGTCTATCGGATTTATTTTTCCCTGGGAAAAGATCCGGAGACAGGACGGTACCGCCGTAGTCCGTCACGCAGGGTTCACTGCAGAAGCAAGAACCCGAAAAACTGGCCGAGTGAAGTCGCCAAGGCGCTGGAGGCCTATAGAGCTGAACTTGAGGGCGCTTCCAACCGTGGCAATGGTCCTCTGGGCCTATCAGATTATGCGGACAGGTTTCACGCGAACAGGGAGTCGACCATGGGATCACCTCTTGCTTATGAGCGTGAAGGTTTGGACATTCGTCACATACGCGAGCTGTTCGGCAATCCCGATCTCACTCGGCTTAAATCGGATGACGTTCGCACTGCTTATGCCAAGGCTAGAAAAGAAGGCCGATTCAGCGAAAGTGAAATTCGCCGCATCCACATCAAGTTCAAACAGGTAATGGAGGATGCCGTCGATAACGACCTCGTGGGCAAAAACCCTTGTAGGGGAGTGAAACTGCCCAAGCAGAATGTCGAGGCTCGTAAGGCGCTGAGCGCCGATGAGGCGGCAAGGCTTCTTGCGGTCCTTTTGGAGGAGAAGCCATCTTCCTTTATCACATGCACAATGCTTCTACTTCTCTGCGGTTTGAGGAAGGGGGAGGCCCTTGGTCTCTCATGGGAGGATTATGACCCCGACGCCAAGACTCTGAGGATAGTAAAGCAATATACGAACGACAGGACATTGAGGCCGCCTAAATCAAAGATGAGCAGGCGTAAGATTTCGGTTGGAAATGAACTTGCCGACTATCTGGACAGGTGGAAAGCCATTCAGCGGAGTGAGTTCGATTCCTTTGCAGTGGGGCAGACTGGAGAAACGCCCATTGTCCATTCCATTGGGATCGTTGACGCCGCCAACGGCAAACGGGCTCTTGTGACCCGGATGGATGGACATAACTATTCAAGGGCGTTTAGGCTGTTTGCGGCGAAAAACGGCTTCGGTACTTTTAAGGAGAGCAGGGAAGTCATTGGGAGTGACGGCGTCAAACGTACCCGCTATACGGGTTATAGCGGGCTGAAGCCTCATGAGCTTAGACATACGCAAGCGA
>DXZV01000005.1:18700-20819 GCA_019419485.1 Collinsella sp. | reverse complement strand
TGCTAGCCCATCGACGACGCTGTCTATCTATAGCCACTTTATCGAGGCAAATGACCAGAAGGCAGCATCAGTGCTGGATGATCTGCTGAAGGGCTAAAAAGGGCTAAAAAAGAGGCCCCTTTGGGGCCTCTTTTTTAAGCGACATTGTTTCGGTAGATCATTGCGCCATATGGCGGCTCCAGCTCCATAGACTGATAGTAGCTGGCATCTAGAAGGTTGAAATAACAAATGATGGGGGCGGCTAGGTGCTCGTCCATATTTAGGTAATGTCCCTCATCATCTGTGACCAGTTTGACCTCGTCGCGCATCACGTCGGTCATGCGGGGCCAGAGTTTGGTTGCGCGCTGCAATTTGTCCTTTTGACTGTACTCTCCGTTATGGAAGAAGGCAAAATGAGGCGCATCGTATTTTGCGCCGCCGCGAATTTCGATAATTCCGACCTGGCTGCAAGACTTCGCGCATTCCTCTGTTTCCAATAAAGTCCAAGAGGAGGGGAGGACAGCGTAATCGCCGCCGAGGAGATCGACCCGTCTCATTCCCTGGGGCCTCTCCTCTTTCTCGCAATATAAAGAGAAATGGTCGTGGAGCCTCTGGAATTGCTCTCGATAAAGTTCCAATTGACTAAAACTCATTTCTTCTGATCCGTCAACGGGAAGGGCCTTCATTTCATTGGTGATTTGCCGAGCTTCCCTGAGGCACGCCTCATCGAGGGCCCTGGCGACCCTCGGCTGCAACCCCGTGAGCAGGTTGCATAGATAGTCGATAGCCTCGCCGGTGCTTCTGACTGATTCGGGGTTCTTGAGGCGTAGCTCTTCGATTTTCTCCGGGGTCGTCGCCTGAACAGTTGTTCCGAACTTAATTTTCCGCATCTTACTTCCGGATAATGGTAAACGTCCCATAACCACTCCAATCATCGTTGTATATATATTAAATCAGTCAGACAATAAAGTCTATACAGTCAGAAAGTGAATTAGAAATTAGAACTGTAACTAGATATGATTGTGCAACAGACAGTGTTACAATATAAACAGTAAGCGCCTGACCAGCTTGTTTGAAAGGAGTTATTTTATTTTCGGTCATTGATTAAAAAGCCGCCCGCCCTTCCCTATCTAAGTTTGGCGACGAAGGGGGAGGGGCGAGCTAGCCTGAAAGGATTCTACCATGATTGTAGAGCCTGAACCGTACGCTGCCGTACAAGCATCAACTGCGGTTTCTTCTGATTCCAACTTGGGCCACGAGCGCCTTCTTGGCATCGCTGAAGTGTGCAAGATAACCGGCTTGAGTCCGGTTACGGCCTCGAAGATGATGAAGGAGAGCGGGCGCGCGATTGCGTTGCACCGCCGCATTTACATCCTTGAATCGAGCTTCTTTGCATACCTCCATGAATTGGAGGCGAGCGAACCGTGCCGGCTTTAAATCCCATGAGCGTCGGCCTCGACGAGACCGCCTTGCGTATCTTAAAGAATAGGCCGCTTGGGCATATCGAACACGGTGCGCTGGATACTATCCTCGGAGGTCTTCGTCAATACCTGTGCATCGTCCCCGGCGGACCCGGTACGGGTAAAACAACGTTTATGCAGCAAATCGCCGACGGATGGGCCATTGCTGGCCATCCGGTGGTCATCTTTGAGGGCGAGCTCGGGCGAGACAGCATGCTCGCGAAGAGCCTCACCCGCATCTCGGGCGGCGAGCTCACGCACGATGATATGAACGGCGATGGCATGTCTGAGGACAAACGCGGGCTCTTCGAGAAGGTTCTCGACATTTACGCCCGCAGCATCGCCGAGCGAATGTATATCATTCCTGGTGAAATTAAATATGCCGGGATGCGAAAGGCAATCGAAGAGGTTGCCGATAAACATGGCGAACCGCCACTGGTTATTGTTGATTACGCGCAAATCGTCTCTTTGCCGCAGGAACTGCGCATTGCCGACGAGCGTATCGGTCTCAAGCTCGTCGCTTCCGAGCTCCGCCGAATCGTGGATGAGGCCCATTGTCCGCTCTTCGCTATCTCATCAATTAACCGCGTTAATTACGACAAGCAGACCACCGGGCTTCAGGCGATAGGCGGGTGCAACATGTTCGAGTATTCGGCAGATCTCGTTATGTCGCTTTCTAT
>DXZV01000005.1:17589-18690 GCA_019419485.1 Collinsella sp. | reverse complement strand
TTTCTATTAAGGGCGATAAGCCCGAAGAGCGTAATGCCAATATGTTGCTTAAAAAACGGCCCGTCATTGCTTCAATCACAAAGAACCGTTACGGTTCCTGCGGTATTGTCGAGTTTGAGTTCAACGCACCAGCAGCGATGTTTACCGAAATCGGCTAATTATGGAGCCCGGACCCTACATTGGTGGATACCGGGCTCCCAATCCATGCTTGTCGTCCGATGAGCTCGCGCGCGCCGAGAACAGGGATCTTCCTCTGCTCTCGGCCGATGAGCTCATTTGGGAATGGAAGCGCCTGCTCGATGCTCTCGATATCTATAGAGAACAATGGCGACCATACCGTATATATCTCGGCAGCTTGCCGGGAGTCCCCTTCGATGTCTGGGCGAGGGTGAGGATTGGGCGCATCGGTCAGATGCTCCAAACAATTTCAACTTAATAAAAGGGGCGGGGCCGATGCGTCGGCCCCGCTCGGATTGGATGGTTATGACTTCCATGAATACGCATATCAACGTACGGATGAGTGAGTCGCAGCGTAAGGCTATCGAGGAGAAGGCGGCGGCCATGAACATGCCGGCGTCCTCCTTCATGCGCGATGCCGCCCTGCTCTGCGGCGAGAAGCCGGTCAGGGTCGCCGACGCGGGGGAACTTGCCGGTATCAGGACTGAGTTGAAGAAGATCGGCACGAACCTCAACCAGGCGGTCCGCGCCCTCAACACCTACGGGTCCGATCCGGTCGTCCTCAATAATCTCAACCGGGCGACATCAATCGTCTCGACGGCGGTGGGCTGGGTCAACGACCTACTCGCCCGTGCGAGAGAGTAGGTGGTTCTCGTGAAGGAGAAGGTGGTCATGGCGCTGGTTTTCGCAGCGCTGCTTACCGCGGGGTTTGCGCCACTTATCGCCATTCCCCTCGATTGCATGATCCTCGGATTTCCAATCGAGCTGAGCTCGATCGGATTCACCCTGAGCGTGGATAACACCATTTGGTGGTGGATTAACGTGGGGCCTCATTGCGTCCCTGGCTGTCTCGCCTCGTTCGCGCTGTTCCTGTCGGTATTCGTGCTCATGCAGCTATCGGCTTCCTCGAAGGAGCGAGCCGCC
>DXZV01000005.1:16036-17579 GCA_019419485.1 Collinsella sp. | reverse complement strand
GGGAGGCGCGGGTGAAAACGGGGCCGGAGACCATCCGGGGCTCGGAGATTTGGGACGGGCACGGACAGCCGAAAAGCAGAGGATTCGTGTACGGGTTTGAGAAGACGCTGTTCGGCTCCAAGTATCTGTTCGAACCGAGGCGGCACATGTTCCTCGACGGCTCAACGGGTGCCGGAAAATCAAGATCGCTGCTGATCCCGACAATTGATCTGCTGACGTATGGGGCGGATGACGGGGAATCGAGGCCGCAGACCATTATCGTGTCCGATGTGAAGAGTGAGCTCATCGAGTTGACGGGCGACGAGCTGGAGCGTCGCGGGTACCGGGTGCTTCTGCTGGACGCCCAGCATCCCGAGAAGAGCGACACGTTCAATCCACTGGAAATGGTCGATAGGCTCGCGAACGGGGGGAATCTGCCGGGGGCTGAGCAGGCCGCGGATGCCGTCGCCCGTACGCTCATCGCCGGGGAGGGCGATGCGAAGGCGAGCCACTGGACGGAATCCGCGCGGTCGCTGCTCGCCGCGACGATCCTTCTGGTCGTGCTGGACGAGGGCTGCCCGCGGGGCTGCAAGCACCTCGCGACGGTCTACCACATCATGTGCCTGGGGACGGAGGGGGCCGGCGAGGATCCGTGTGAGCCGCTGAAGGGCCTGTTCCGTTCCCTGCCGCAGGGGCATCCGGCCCGCTCGCGTGCCTCACAGTTCATCTCGAGCGGCGGCAACGAGCTGAGGAGCATCGTTTCCACGCTAAAGGTCAACCTGAGGATCTACGCTTCGGCGCCGATTGCGCGAATGGTCTCGGGCGATGATATCGATCCGAGTAGAATCCTGAGCGAGAAGACCGCGCTGTTCCTCCACGTGATGGACGAGGGCTCCCCCTACAACGCGATCGCGGCGGTCCTGTTCGAGCAGCTCTACGCTGCCGTGTATTCCATCGCGGACGCAGCTGGTGGAAAGCTGCCGCGGCCGGTGTCCATCCTCGGCGACGAATGGGGGAACCTGCCGAAGGTCGAGTGCCTGCCTAGCCTTCTCAGCCTTGGGCGCTCGTACGACCTGTTCTGGATGGGCGCAGTCCAGAACATCTCTCAGCTGAACAAGTACGGCGAGCGCGACGGACGGAAGAAGATCCTGGCAAACTGCGGCGTCAAGGTCGCCATGAAACTGGGCGAGGCCGAGGACCGCCAGTATTTCACCGAGCTAGTCGGGAAGACGACGCGGCACACCATGGGAACCAGCTCGAGCAGGGGGCCTTCGGGCGGTACGGGGTCGACATCCTACAGCGAGCACGCCGACGACCTGATTCATCCTTGGGAGTGGACGGAGATGTCCCCCGACAAGGACGGCGTCATCGTGGTGAAGACCGCGGAGAACGGCGTGGGCAGGGAACATGCGGGGTGCTTCCGGGCCCCTGTCTGCGATTGCACGCGGATGCCGACGAAGGAGCACTTCGATCTGGGGACGCGCGAGCACGAGGCGGCCAAGAGGATGGAATACCAGGCCAGGCTGATATCAAGGCAAATGGGTCGGGAGGACGGCGTCGATCT
>DXZV01000005.1:8128-16026 GCA_019419485.1 Collinsella sp. | reverse complement strand
GAGCCGCCTGTTGCCGACGGATGGTCCGGCCTCTACGTCGACTGACGGCGGTTTTTGAAGGGAGTTGGAAAATGACCGCAATCAAGCAGGCGAGCGTCATGAGCGGGGAGCACCTCCAAAACCTCAAGCGGTATTTCGATTGGGACAGGGAGAAAGTCCTGGACCACGATACCCAGCACATCATCGATGAGGATCGATGGTTCGAGGAAATGGACGCCACCCGGGAGGCGGCCGGGCACAACCGGCCCGGGAAGCAGGGCGCAAGGTGCACGTACATGCAGCATCAGGTGATCGGCTTCAACCCGGACGAGTGCTCCTGCAACGGCGGGCCGATGACGCCCTCGCGTTGCATGGAGTACGCGAGGGACTACATCGCCAAGCGCTATCCCAACCAGGAGATCGTGATTGTGCTGCATGAGGAGAGGTGCAGGTCGGATGGATCGGCCCGATTCGCCGCTCACCTCGCCATCAATAGGACGGACCTCGAGACTGGGCGGCGTCTGAACGACGGGCCGGCGAGGGCGGCGGCGAAATCCCGCGTGAGAACGGTGAAGGAGCTCGATACGAAGTACGGCCTGAGCCAGCTCGAAAGGGGCCTCTCGAACTCGAAGGTGCACGCGCGCCAGCCCGGTCGCGAGGAGCGCGAGATGGCAAAGAAGGGGAGATCCGACAAATCCGAGAACGCAAGGGTCCGAGCGATTGTCGCCCAGAGGGCAGAGGAGGTCGGGAGGCTCAAGAGCTGCCCCGACCGCTTCGGAGAGTTTGCAAGGCGGTTGGAATCGGATGGGATCGAGATCGCCCGATCCAAGCGGGGGGCGCTGCAATACCGCTATCACTCGGAGTCCCTCGGCAAGACGAGGAAGATCAACGGCGCGAGGCTCGGCTACGCCGTCAACCGCTCGACCGGGCGGATTATGAGGTTCACGGCAAGGGGAATCGACCTTGCCATACGGGCCGCGTGGGAGCTGGCTCGCGAGGGTGTGGATGACGAAAGAGGCCGGGACTGACTTTCATATCTGAGGTCCGTGCAACAGCCGGTAAGCCTGTTGCACGGTTCTGCGGGAGCGACTTTGGAGCGGTTCGCACATCCCGGCTTCGGCCGGGCAAGATATTCCGTTGCACGGAATACATATCTTGCATGCCCCGAGAAGCGTAGGCCGAATCGACCGGAGTGCAACGGGACAGGTGAGCGGAGGCGCAGTGATGGCGACCCAGGGGAGCCATCGAACGGAGCCGGAGCGAGAGCCGGCGGGGCGATCGCGAGTTGAAGCCGAGTGATTGTCCCGCCGTTCACGGCCCGCCGGCGGCGGCCCGGGGTTCCAAGGGGACTCGTCCCTTTGGCGCGAAGGGGTCCGGGGATGGCGCGAGACATCCCCGTGAAACGCCGCGACGGGCACGCCCCTGTTAGCGTCAATCTAATTTTCACCAGTTTCACTAATCAAACGCGCCGTTCGCGCAAAGGCGGCTTCACCGCTTGCGCTAACGTATTTTCACCGATTCCGGTCACGCCTTGACGGGTCCGTCCCTCGGCAGGTCCTTCAGCCTGTAGGACCTGCCGGCTATCTTGACCAGGTGGCAGTGGTGGCAGTGGTGGCACACCCTGTCCGCGATCGCGCTCGCCGCCACGTCGTCCCCGAACACCCTGCCCCAGCCGCCGATCCCCACGTCGGCGGTGATGATCGTCGAGCGCTGCTCGTAGCGCGTCAATATCAGCTGGAACAACAGGTCCGCGCCCACGCTGCCGACGTCGAGGTAGCCGAGCTCGTCGATGATCAGCAGCCTCGAGTGGGCGTAGTGCTTGAGCCTCTTCTTGAGGATGCCGCGCGACGAGGCGTCCTCAAGGTCCTCGACGAGCCGGGCGCAGTCCACGAACCTGACCTCGCGCCCCGCCCTGACTGTCTCGATGCCCAGCGCGACGGCGAGATGCGTCTTGCCCACGCCGGGGCTTCCCACGAACAGGACGTTCTCGGCCCGCTCCACGAACCTGAGGGTCGCGAGCTCCTCGATCTCGGCGCGAGGGACCGACGGCTGGAAGTCCCAGTCGAAGTCCGCCAGCCCCTTGACGTAGGGGAACCCCGACGACCGAATGCGCTGGTTGGTGATCCTTGACCTCCCGGGCGGCGACCTCGACGCGCGTCATCTCCTCGAAGGCGGAGGCGAAGCCCCGCTCGCCCGCGGCGACCATCCTCACGTAGTCGGGCAGGGACGCCGCCATCTCGTGCAGCCCGAGCGCGGAGAGGTCGACCTCGCCAGGTCCATCGCGCGCCACAGCCGCGGCCTTGGCGACCTGTCGTAGCATTCGCTGCCCTCCCGCAGACGGGGCACCGCAGCCCGAAACTCGTCCACGGCCTGACGCCGACGATTATCCTGCCGCCGTCAATGCTGGCGTACTCGATCACGGTGTGGACCAGCGCGAGCGCGCGGCTTAGTATCCTGTTCATGCGTCAGGGCCTTTCCGGTAGGTTGATGTAGCAAGCGAAATCCTACCCTGCCCGGCGCGGAAACGGCCCCCTCTCGGGGCCGTTTCCCTTATATGCGGAACTTTTTTGCATCCACCTGCGGAAAAATTGATGTCTCGCCCACAGAAACTACCGAAGAGCCTAAAATCGGCTCATATTCAAACAGACACAAGGAGGGATTAATTATGGAATGGAGCTTTGACGAAATAAGGGGATTTATCCCGAAATCGATTTCTCTCCCATACTCAAGAGAGGAAAAGAACGGGTACCGCTCTGTTCTAACCGGACGCGATGAGCTGAACTATATCATGTTGAACGGAAGCGGGAGCTACATCGTCTCTCTGTGCGATGGTAAAAACACCGTCGAAACAATCCTTAATCGGATGTGCGACAAGTTTCCAGACGCCAATCCGGACATGCTCAAATCTGACTTAGCCTCGGCAATGAGAGGTTTCAGCGTATCGAGACTAATAGGATGGGTCAAAACTCCGACCGAAAATGGCACACCCATTGCCGATGAGATTTGCGTGGACAATGGGACCCATATACGGCTTGCCCAAGAAAACGATATTCGCCTGATTTGCTCCCTGGCAAGCCAGGCGAGCTCATCAGAACCAGAAAGTCCCACAATTGTCTACGGTTGGCCTCTTTCCGTCGAGCAGTATGAACGACCGCTAGAGGTGCGAAACGGATTGTTCAATCTGAGCAAGGAATTTTTCATTGTATATGAGTCAGGGAGACCAACCGGTCTACTCGGCCTCGCCCCCTCCAGCAATCCCTTACTCAGATACGCAGACATCTGTCTTCTTTTGTGCCCCGCAAGCATCGCCGTTCAATGTATTGCCGCTGCGGCCAGCTTCTATCGTCAAGAATTTTGCGATGTTCCCAATTTTTTCCACCTGAACCTAACCAGCAAGGAAATTGCATCAAACGAAGGAATTCGAAATCTTATCAATGAGCCAGAATTCACTTGCGCTGGCACTTTTCCAGGTGAGTGCAGCGACGGCGACTGCATGAATGTATACTGTTTTTCAGAAGTCTGTTAAGAGGAACCATGGGACGAGTTTCGGAAAACAAGTACACCAACGTTCTCAGAGCGCCACATCACGTCGCCCTTGACATAACAAACAAGTGCAACTTGAGATGTCTGCACTGCTATAACAGCAGCGGCGAGAATGAGGTCATGCACGACGAGTTGACCTCAGATGAACTTTTTGTTTTCGCAAAGGAAATGGCAGACATGTCGCTTTACAGCATGTGTTTCTGTGGAGGAGAAACCTTGTTGCGCAGTAAAGATATCTTGCGCTGCCTTCCCATATTGCGAGATGGGAATGTTGCAGCGAGCCTGGTAACCAACGGGCTTCTCCTCACGGAATCCCTTCTCCGAGATTTAGAAGATTCCGGACTTAAAAGCATCCAATTTAGCCTAGACGGCATTGGGTCAGCTCACGATAGGCTGAGGGGACATGAGGGAGCCTTCGAAATCGTCGAAGAAGCAGTTGCCACCGTACTCAACCATTCCGATTTGCACCTTGCTATCGCATTTACGCCCACGTCGTTCAACACCGAACAGTTTCCCGATGTCATCTCACTATTAGATGAGATTTTCACCAAATCTAACAGGCCGAAGAGGACGCCGGGTGACTTTATCGAACTACGTGTCCAACCCCTCATGGTTTTGGGCCGTGCGCGAAAGAACACATTTATTAGACCGGACTATTCCCAATACCGTACGTTGATTCACGCCATTCAAGAGGACGACTTCCTTCGGAAGCACCCGAATGTCCGACCGCAATGGGGCGACCCCGTCGACCATCTAATTCGCTTCTCTGATAACCGATATCTATTAGATCAGGTTTCAGTGCACGCAAACGGCGACATCGTCGTTTCTCCGTATATCCCGTTAGTGGTTGGCAACATCAGAAACCACCCTCTTGAGGATTACTGGAACAACGGACTTAGCTCAATTTGGTCCACAAAACTGGTTCAAGACCTCTGTAACCACATGTGGACCATTGACGACATGGAGCGTATGTCCGACACAATTTGCGATATAGATATGGGAGGTGATCTACACGTTGACCTGATTGATGATACCGCGGATGAACTGTTGAACTCATCGTTGAAGGAGATGTTGGGTTAAATGTACGAGAAGCCCGTAGTAGACAACATGAATCCGACCAGAGCATCGACTCTTGGAACGGAAACTTGGTTCGACATGTATTACATCGTGTGGGGAGCAAATGTGGCGGTCGGAGTCACCGCAGTTGGAGCCTATGAACTGGTCCTCATCACTTTTGCCGCAGCACTTCCCCTCAGCGAGCAAGGTGGCCAAGACGAGCAATGAGTCCTGAAGCGCTAAGATCATCCATTGGCGGCATGGTAGGAGGAATCTGCTTTCTCGTTGTCGGGGTGTTAATGGTAAAGACCGGCAATCCCGGCCTGATTCACAGTTACCATATCGCTCATATTCCAAGCGAGAAGATTCCTCTTGTTGCCAGATTGGTCGGACTCGGAATAGCGTTGACGGGAGCCGGTCTCGTTCTCGCGGGCATCATTGCCTTTGCGTCCCAAATCCCATTATCGGCATCGGCGGCTTTCATTCTGCCGCTCATCATAATCTTTGCCGGTCTTGGCGTCTCCTTGCTAACGATCGTAGTGTTCACATTTCGACCATGGTCATAATGGATTTCCTATTGCATGAAACTTCAGGCGCATGCCCAACAAACAATGAAGAAATTTACAGCTTTAGTCGGACGGCTGTTTTATTTTTCAGCCGTCCGACTGCCGTGCGCGGCCTATTGATCGAACATAAAATTCCCGTTTCTATGAGGATCCAGCTCGCAAAGACTCTCTATGGAAGCGCTCGTGCCGATTAGTCGCCGCTTCGTTTCCACCGAACCGCGGTGTAAGGTGTCATCAGTTGGTATTTCATACCTGATAGATTGGGGCCATTCTTGATTCGGTACGTCTTATCGAAGTTTAGTAAAACAAAGGGTGCTTTCACGTTCATTGCCATCACGACGATTGGAATCGCCCTTTCCTATGCCGCACCATATGTGAACGGAAAGTTCTTAGATTTCCTTCTTGCCAATCGCAGCGAGAAGGATGCTGTGCTTTTTGCGCTCTTCGTAGCTTCAATAGGGGTCTTTTCTGCCTTATTTTCATATTTTGCAGGAACGTTATCTATCCGTATATCCACAAAGCTTTCTTTTGACCTGCTCAGGGAAACCGTCTTGCGCTTTGAGCGAGTTAATTTTCTGACGAACCGAACAACCGACTCAGCCTATACGACGCAAAGGATTTTCACTGACTCAGGTGTTGTTTCTTCTTTCGTTCTAACAAACTTTATCAGCGCTCCCCTGTCTGTTGTCGCCATTCCTTTCGTGTTGCTCGTCATATGGTCGGTTGATCCACTCCTCGCACTATTCTCCATCCTCCTTCTTGTGGCATATCTCTTCGTTATTACCGGATTGCGAAAGCTTCTATATAAAGTCATGTACGAGAAGAAGGAGGCAGATAGCGCTTTCTATGCCGTAATAGCATCGCAGTTGAATCAGATTCTCAACATTCAGTTAACGTCTTCATACAATAAAAGCGAGCTAGCACTTGACACCGGATTTGAAAAGTATTTTCCAAAGGTCTTGCACTCGGGAAAGCTCTCATTCTCACTAACATCGATTGACAGCCTTTTTGCTGCCGTGTTTCAAGCGATAATACTCATCGTATCCGGAGTGCGAATCATCAATGGAACCATGACGATAGGCGAATACACCATCGTCGGTGCATATTTTGCCGTCCTATTTAAAACCTTGAAAAACACGATGAACCTGTTCAAGTCCTATCAGGATGCCAAGGCTTCGTGGGACAGGATGAGCGCCATGGGAAAGGTAGGACCGGAACCAGAGCAAGATCAGACAGGTTTAGTCAAGATTGACACAATAAATCGCATTTCTGTTTCCAAGTTGGATTTTACGGTACCCCTTCCAGACGGATCTCCCCGAAAGGTTCTTGACGGATTTTCCTTCGATTTCTCCGGCCCTGGAACATACTGCATAACCGGAGAAAATGGAAGAGGAAAAACGTCGCTCCTTTACCTGCTCCTTGGGCTGTATCCATCGGCAGGCAAAGTAACATACAACGACATGCCGATTGAAAAATGCAATTTGGATTACATACGTTCAGACACGATATCGTGCTGCCCCCAACCGTGCTTCGCTCCAGATGAGACGGTTCGGGACCTGTTGGATTATTTCAACACCCCATTTTTTACAAAGCACCAGCATATGAATGAGCTACCGTCGTTGACAACCAGCATAGAGGGCTTGCTTGAGAAACGTTGTCCTGAACTTTCGGGTGGTGAGCTGCGCCGTGTATACTTGTGGTCGGCAATTTCCCGTAATCCATCAGTCTTGGTGCTCGATGAGCCTACAACTGGATTGGATGAAACAAGCCGAGCCGAACTCGCTTCGTATGTCAGAAACAACAAATTGAAACAGCTCATTATCATTGTTTCACATGATAATGAGCTGGCAAATGCAGCGGAAACGATCGTCAGTCTAGATAACGCGTCACACCGTTGCGCAAATCGATAGGATCGCATCGAGTCGCAGCAATTGCAGAAGGCTAAGCTATAATGATTGCCCTTTACCCATGCGTATCTCAAGGCCTTCGATGATGATCCTTGATACCGTGGTGTTGTGTTCCGCCGCGTAGGTGCTCATCTCTTGCTTCTGCTCTTCCGTAACCCAAAAGGTGATGCACTCCCCTTTCTTGCGACTTGTCGAATCCCCTTTGTTTCGTGTGTCTTGATTACCCATGAGGGTCATGCTCGCCTCTCCAACGGGCATGACGCGGCGAGTTGGCTTCTTAATTGCCACCGTAAATCTCCTTATCCTCCTCGATGCCCTCCTTCACCTGTTTGAGTAATTGTCCTCTTTGACACCGGCGATATTGCGCTTACACACCGTCCGCTCACATCCCGAATATTGCCGTTCGGCACCGCCGATATTCCCGTCGGCACCGTCCCCCTGGTACGTTCCGGCTGTCCATGCAGCCGAGACCAAGGAGGTACAGCATGGCGAGAAGGATAAGGGCCAGGGAGGCCCTCAGGCTCCGTGCGTCCGGCCTGTCGCAGAACGCGATAGCCCGCGCGGCGCATTGATTGGAAGGCTGTATGGACGTCAGGCTGCTTGGAAAGAAAAACGAGGGCGAGGGCCTTGGGGTCGCTGTTCTCGTTGATTCGGCTTTTGCAGAGTTAAAAGACAAGAGCGATGAGCAGTTGGCGGAGGCCCAGAGATTTTTGATTGACTTTATGAAAAAAGTTGCTCGGCTAAAGGGAGTGAGAATTGATCGGCCCCATTTCCTCCGCTCGGAGCTGAGGAGGAAGGGTGTCCATAAAGATGTCGGCGAGTTTGCCGTGGAAACGACCCCCGTTAC
>DXZV01000005.1:0-8118 GCA_019419485.1 Collinsella sp. | reverse complement strand
GGGCCTGATCGATAGAATTGCTAGAGAAGTAATTGATTATGAGGCAAAGAAGTCAACCGCCTTTTCCTTTGCAGCGGGTCTTCCCGGAGGTGTCGCGATGGTGGGCACCATTCCTGCCGATATTACGTAATACTACGTGCACGCATTCAGGATTATGCAGAAACTGGCATACCTGTATGGCTGGCAGACCTTTTTTGAAGAATGTGACGACGTTGATGACGAGACTCTCTACGAAATGGCAGTGTTGCTCGGTGTGATGATGGGTGTAGGCAGCGCGAATTCGATGCTAACCGTAATCGCCAAAAACGCCCAAGAGGCGGTCGCGAAAAAGGTCGCTCGCCAGTCGCTAACCAAGACCAGTTGGTATCCGATCCTGAAGAAGCTCTTGAGCTTCATGGGTATCAAGATAACAAAGCAGACGGTGGGGGATGCCGCTGGCAAGGTTGTTGTGGGCGTCGGTGGCGTAATCTCTGGTGCTATCACCTTTATGGGTCTTTCAAAGGGGTCGGCGCGCTTGTGTGGGCAGCTTAAGTGCTTGCCGCAGGCAAACGAGCGGATTCCTGGCACTGGGTACTATGAAAAGGATGAGGCCGCGGTTGCCAAGAAGAGGATTGACGTAGCGGAACCCCTCTTTATCGAAAAGTTCGGATTTTACTCCCATATTCTACGGCTCTATTGTTGAATATGCTGACCGGCTGGAGGAGTCACTGGCGACTGGAGAAGCGAAGCTGGATGCATATAATCCGGACGTTCTTCTCTGATACTCAGCGGAATTAGGCTATGCGTAACAGGATTGTTGTTCGATCTAATGTGAACGTTGGATGATGCTAACTATTTATGGAAAACAGTTAAAAAAGTTTTTCACCCCTTTTTCACTCCTCGGAGAAGGAGGAAAGAGACGCGAAAACAAAAAAGCTCAGAAGCAATTACGCTTCTGAGCTGCACTAATGCAATGGAGCCAGCGACCGGGCTCGAACCGGTGACCCCCGCTTTACGAGAGCGGTGCTCTACCAACTGAGCTACGCTGGCGGCCATGTGATGACGCAACTGAGGCGTCAACGGCTGTCTATGATACGGGACATCGCACATCCGCGCAAGTGTTCTGACGGCTTTTCTCACTTTAAATGCACTAATATTAGAGGCGTGATGTCTGCAGTGCCCATTTGGTACTTGACCTGCTGTTGAGTTGGTGGCCGACGTCCCGCTCGTATGGGTCTCAAACAGAATGGGGCAGCCATGGCTCAACCCAAGATCCTTCTCACGCGTATCGATGACCGTTTCATTTACGGGCAAGACGTTGAGCTGTGGAACGAAGCCGTGGGTTCCAATCTTGTCTTAATCGTCAACGATGAGATCGCGGCGGATTCGCGCCAATGGGCACCCATGAGGGTGGCGGCGCCAGAAGGCGTTTGGACGCGGTTTTTCTCGGTGCAAAGGACCATCGACATCATTTATACCGCAACGCCGCGCCAATGGATTCTCATCATGGTGGCGTCGCCCACGGATGCACTCGCGCTGGTTAAGGGCGGTGTGCCAATAACCAAGATCAGCATCGGCCATATGCGGGCGAGGGAGGGCAAGCGCTCTGCAACGCCTGCCATTGCCGTAGGCGATACGGACATCGCCGCCTTCAAAGAGTTGCAAAAGCTCGGCATAGAGCTAGAAATCCGTTATCTCCCCAGTTCCGCCCCCGACCCCATTGGCAATCTGTTCAACTGATCCCTTGGGGACGGAGGAAAACGGATCATTTTGCCCTTGCGAGGGATGCGCGCGATGCCGCCTGTCAAAAACTATGCCCATTTACTACGTTTGGTCGGCTATCGCCGAGCATGTCGAATTTGAGAAAAACAAAACCGCAGGTAGACGGCTTGCGAATTTAACAAAAACCGGTGCATGGTCGAGCATCCCGGGCTAAACGTAGTAAATGGGCATAGTTTTGATATGTCACTCATACAGTCACAGCGAAAATGAGCCAAAAGATGAAAAAACGCCCGTCGGCGGTGGTGCCGGCGGGCGTTGCTGTGCGATATGTCGCGTTGTGGGCTTAGTGCCTCATAAAGTGATATTCGATCACATTGCTATAGGGATGACCCGGGCCCACAATGCCCTGCGGGAACAGAGGCTGGTGCGGCGTGTCGGGGTACATCTCGGCCTCGAGGGCAAAGCCGGCGCCCCAGCCATAGTTGGCATCGTCCTTGGCGTGCTCGTCGCCCAGCCAGTTGCCGGTGTAGAGCTGCACGCCCGGGGCAGTGGTGTAGTAGTCCATCTCACGACCGGTCCACATCTCCTCGACGTGCATCGCGCGGCGCAGGTTGCGGCCGTACTGATAGCCATCGATGCACAGGCAGTGATCGTAGCCACGGGCCTGCTTGATCTGCGGGTCGTCGGCCTCCATGCCGGGTGCGACGGGGCGAAGCTCGCGAAAGTCAAACGGTGTTCCCTCGACCGGAGCGATCTCGCCGGTGGGGATGTTCTGCTCGTTAATGGGCAGGTAGTGGGCGGCGTTGGCGACAAAGAAATGTTCGCAGTCCATGCCGGCGTTATGGCCTGCAAGGTTAAAGTACGTGTGGTTGGTCATGGACACGTAGGTGGCGCGGTCGCTCTCGCAGCCATAATCGATGCGGAAGACGCCGGTGCGCGTAACGGTAAACACGGCCGTAAAGGTTCGGTTGCCGGGCAGGCCCAGCTCGCCATCCTTAAGCGAGGTGGTCATGCGCACGGCGTTATGGACCTCGTCGAGCTCAACATCCCACACACGTTTGTGCAGGCCGTGCTCAAGGTCGCTGTGCAGGTTGTTGGCGCCCTCGTTGGCGGGCATATGCCAGTCCGTGCCGTCGATGGCGATCGTGGCGCCAGCGGTGCGGTTTGCCACAGGGCCGATGGTCGCGCCAAAGCAGGCGGGGTTGTCAAAGTAATCCTCGAGCTTATCGAAGCCCAGCGCCACATCGCGCACGTTGCCGGGAATGTCGGGCACATCGATACCAAGCACCGTGGCGCCATAGTCCATAATGCGAACGCAGATCTCGGGCCCGTCGAGGGTGTAACGATGAACGGGGGTACCGCACGGCGCGGTGCCGAAAAGCTCGGAAGTGATCATTTGGTTCCTAACATCGAGGTATTTCCGACAAACTGTAGCGCGAACAGGCGAGATTATCACTACACCCCACTAAAGCTGGGGGTATTTTTCTCAAAAAAGTGATGATTGGAGCTGTGCGGGCGTTCATTTTTGACGCGTACGAGTCTGATACAATTTGTTCGTTACTGTTTGAATGATATGCGCGCAAAGAACGGCGAGGATTCATCGTGATTAAGGCAGAGCGACAGGATAAGGTTCGTCAGCTGCTCGAGGAGCAGGGCACGGTCTCGGTCAAGGAGATCTCGGATGCGCTGGGCGTATCGGACATGACAATCCGCCGCGACCTTGAGGAGCTTGCGAGCCTGGGCGAGATCGAGCGCGTGCACGGCGGCGCCCGTAGTGCGCAGGGTCGTCCGCACGCTATGCTGCGCCATGAGTATTCGCACAGCGAAAAGCGCACCAAGCATGCCGAGGAAAAGCTGCAGATCGCACGCCGCGCTGTGGAGCTTATCGAGGAAGGCTCGACCATCTTTTTGGGTACGGGCACCACGGTTGAGCAGATGGCCTCGATGCTGCCGGCGTTTCGCCTGCGTATCGTGACCAATTCGCTTTCGGTGTTCAACCTGCTCGAGGAGCGCGAGGACTGCGAGCTGTGCCTCGTGGGCGGTATGTACCGCCGCCGCACTGCCGCTTTTGTGGGGCCGACGGCCGAGGATACCCTACGTGCGCTGGGCATCGATGCGGCGTTTATCGGCGCCAACGGTATCTTGGACGGTGACGTATCCACGTCCAACATGGACGAGGGCCGTATCCAGCAGCTCGCCTTTAGCAAGGCGGACTCGCGCTATCTGATCGCCGACTCCAGCAAGATCGGCAAGCGCGACTTCTACACCTTCTGCCGCCTGGACAATTTGGACGCCGTGGTGTGCGAGCCGGGTATTACCGCCGAGGATCGCGCCGCCATCGAGGAACACACGCAGGTCATTTGTTAGCTAACGCTGCAGGCGATACGTCTGCCCTCTGCCGGCGCGGGGATTATCGTTTTACAATGACGCGGAAAATGACTCGCAAATAGTTTTGGGCAACAAGGGTGAGGCCATTCTGAGGTATGGCTAGACTTCGTATTTCGCTTTGATATTCCTTGAGAATGAACCGTAGTCTTCGTAGAGTTCGTCTTTGCTTTCATCTTCCGCGCGGTTTATGCGTTCAAGGAGTTTGTCCTTTGGGGACTTTTTTGTAATTTCTGACCTGCCGTCGGGTATTGCGGATTGCAAGAATAATTCCAGGGCGTGGACGTCTTTGAGTATGTAGCCCGTCGAACGACCCGCTCCTGTTTTCTCGATTGCGCTGCAACCAACAAGCTGACTGAGGGTTCGTTTAACGGTTATCTCGCTGATATCGGGGCAGTTGGACTGGATGTCGGATTTCTTGATGACGCCGGGTCTCTGCTGAAATAGAGCAGCTATACGTGCTTGCTTCGACATGGGGTGAGTGCCAGATTCAATCTGGGTGTGCTGCTCGAGCTGTCGGTAGGCGGCCAGGATGGTTCCGAGCATAAAACGGATAAAGGGCACTTCGGTGTTTTGATTTTCATTCCATCCAGTGGAGCTTGCGGCGAGGGCGTTGTAGTAAAGCGCTTTATTGTCTTCAATGAGACGTTCGATGCTGATGTAACGCGCAACGTCGTATCCAGTCTTTTCGAGTAGCAGCGTTGTAAGGAGCCGGCTCATCCTACCATTGCCATCGTTGAAGGGATGAATGCTGACAAAATCGAAGATGAAGCGCAATGATATAAGGAGGGGGTCGCAAACTTGACGAGATAAGGCATCATTGAGGGACCGACAGGCTTCTTCGATAAGTCCGGGGGTTGCCAGGGCCGAAGGCGGCCTAAAGCGCACAAATCGATTGCCTTGATCGTCGATGGAGATGATTTCGTTATCGCTATCTTTCCAATGGCCCCCATACGAGATTGCTGTGTGTGCCATGAGGTCACGATGCAACTGCAAAATGACCGATGGCGTTACGGGAATGAAATCGTGCTGCTCGTGAATAAGCGACAGCGCATCTCGGTATCCAGCGATTTCTTCCTCTGCGCGGGAGCTTGGCTTGGCGGAATACGCCATGATTGCTTTGAGTCTTTTTTGGGTGGTAACAATTCCTTCAAGTCCGTTGGAGGATTGGGTGCTTTGGATCTTAGCTTCCTCCATAAGGGACGATAGAAGCTCGGGTCTGACTTGACCCAGAACAAGCTGACGGCCTTTATGCTCGCGTATCGAGAGGAGAAGGTTGGTGATTGGAGTTGCCTCGAGTTCCGCTGGGACTGTGGCGTAATCAAACTGGCGCATGCTGCTCCGTTCAGTATCACGAACATATTTTCGGTATCATAATAACATTAAATGATACCGAAAATATGTTCGTGATACTGAAAGCAAGGAAAGAGCCGTGCTTCATAGCTGCTTGGAAAGCGCGGATTTGACTATCTAATTGTCTCAATCAGTAACGGTTGGGACCGAAAAACTCGGCCAAACGTTACAGATTGACATTGTTTGGATTGGTTCGAACGTTTGTCTCGATCTGTAACAGGTAGGGCCGGAATACTCGGTTACGTGTTACAGATCGAGACGAATGATCCGCTCGAGCCCACCAAAAACAAAAAGGCCGCATGCGAACCCGTGGAGGGATTCGCATGCGGCCGACAGGGGTATGCGGCAAAAGTTAGGCCATAAGCAGGCCGGTCTCCGCGACGTTCTTGTACCAGTACGCACTCGCCTTGGGATAGCGCTTCTGGGTCTCGAAGTCGATGTAGAACAGGCCGTAGCGCTTGTTATAGCCGTTGGTCCAGGAGAACTGGTCCTGCAGCGACCACACAAAGTAGCCGTCGACGTTCACGCCGCCGTCGATTGCCTTGAGGATCCACGCGAGATGCTGACGCATGTAGTCGATGCGAGGGGCGTCGTCGATAAAGCCGTCCTCGAAGTCGTCCTTATAGCCCATGCCGTTCTCGGTGATGTAGATCTTCTTGTAGTTGGGGTAATCGTTCTTAATGCGGAGCAGCAGGTCGTAGAGGCCCTCGGGATAGATGATCCAGTCCCAATCGGTGGTGGGTACGCCTTCGCGCACGCATGACTCGCCCACGCCCTTGAGGAACCAGCGCGAGGAGCCCTTGTCGCCGGTGCCATTGTGGTTGATGTCGTTTTCGCCCTCGGCGGCACGCAGGAACTGGCACTTGTAGGTGTTAACGCCCAGGCAATCGTTGTAGGGGAGCGCGGCGGTCAGTGCGGCGATGTCCTCGTCGCGGACGTCGAGCTCGCCGCCGGCGATATGGGCCAGCTTGGTCGCAGCCTCCATGGTATCGGCTGCATAGTGGCCGCGGAAGGTGGCGTCGAGTACCCAGCGGTTGTTGATGACGTCGGCCATGCGAGCTGCCTCGCAGTCGGCGGCGTTGTTGGGGTCGAGGGGATATTTGGGCTCCAGGTTCTGGACAATGCCGATCACGCCCTCAAAGCCGCCCTCATGGAAAGCGACGACAGCCTTGGCGTGGGCCACCATCATGTTGTGCATGAGCTGGAAGGCCTTGTCCAGGCGGTACTTCTCGCCGTGCGGCCAGTTGCCGACGATAAAGCTGCCCTCGGCGGTCGCGGGAATCTCGTTAAAGGTGAACCAGTGCTTGACTTCGGTGAACTCGGCAAAGCAGAACTTGGCGTACTCGACAAAGGCGTCGATGGTCGTGCGCGTCAGGAAGCCCTCGCCGCCGTCCTGGTAGAAGGCCTCGGGCGTATCGAAGTGATCGAGCGTGACATAGGGGATAACGCCAGCTTTGTTGCAGGCGGCGAAAAGCTCGTGATAGAAAGCGACGCCCTCGGGGTTAATCTCACCGGTGCCGTTGGGGAAGATACGGCTCCAAGCGATGGAGACGCGAATACCGTTGATGCCGAAGCGCTGGCACAAGTCGATATCGACCGGGTACTTGTTGTAGAAATCGCTTGCGGGATCGGGGGAGAAGCGACCCTGAGCTGCCAGGAAATCGTCCCAGGGCACTTTGCCCTTGCCGTGCGTACGGGTCTCGCCCTCAACCTGGTAAGCGGCGGTGGCGCCGCCAAACACAAAGCCGTCGGGGAACTGCATGGGGTTGGTCATGAGTCATCCTTTCTGTGGGATAGGAATAGGGAGAGGTGCCCGAACTGGGGATTCGGGCATCAACAGAGGGAGGAACTAGTCGAGGTTCTCGCGGAGCCACTTGATGGCGCCAGCGGGGTCGCGGGTAAGGTCGATATATTCCTTACCGCGGGGAGCGAGCAGCTTAATGCCCAGGCGATCGGTGTCGGCCTTCATGTCGTTGTAGTAGCTACGAACCTGCGGGGCGAGCACGATGACGTCGTACTGATCCATGATGGCAGTGTGCTGGCCATAGGCGCCTGCGGAGGAAGCGATGTTCTCTCCGGTCTGTGCGGCACCTTCCTTGATGGCGTTGGCGAGCATGGCAGAGGTGCCGGCGCCGGCGCACAGGACGAGGACCTTCAGGCCATCGACATCCTTCTTGGCGGATGCATCGACAGCGGGCGCAGGGGCGTTGGCGGCGATGGCGGCGGCACCATCGGACTCGAGACCCAGCTCGGCGGCGCGCTCGGCCTCCTGGTCGCAGAGCAGCTTATCGTATGCCTTCAAGAACGGAAGGTAGATGATGGCGTCCAGCAAGATGATAATCGCGACAAATACCAGGGCGATAAGCTGGAAGTTCGTGGTGATGAAGATGCCGATGGGGGCAGGGGTAGCCCAAGGCACCACGAAGGAGAAGCCGTTCATGCCCACGTTATCGATAAAGAACTTGGCAACACTCACGTTGACGCAACCAGCGGCAACAAAGGGGACGAGCATGTAGGGGTTAAGGATCATCGGCGCGCCAAAGAGCAGCGGCTCGTTGACAGCAAAGGCAACAGGAACAATCGAGGCCTTACCGACGGCCTTGAGCTGCTTGGACTTCATGAAGAGAATCAGCAGAAGCGGCACGATGAACGTGGCGCCGGTGCCGCCGAACTCACCCA
>DXZV01000049.1 GCA_019419485.1 Collinsella sp. | reverse complement strand
CAGCAGGACGTCGCGGATAGAAGCCTGGTTAGTAAGCAGCATGACCACGCGGTCGATACCAATGCCAATGCCGCCCGCGGGAGGCATACCGTACTCGAGGGCGCGCACGTAATCCTCGTCGTACTCCATGGCCTCGTCGTCGCCGCCAGCCTTCTCGGCCATCTGGGCGGCAAAGCGCTCGGCCTGGTCGACCGGGTCGTTGAGCTCGGAGAACGCGTTGGCGTACTCGTGACCGGCGATAACCAGCTCAAAGCGGTGCGTCAGGCGCGGGTCGTCCTCAAAGCGCTTGGCAAGCGGGCTGACCTCGATGGGGTAATCGCACACGAACGTGGGGTTGACGATGGTGTCCTCGCCCAGCTCATCGTAGATCTCGGCGATAATCTTGCCGGCGGTCCACTCGGGCTTAATCTCCAGGCCCTTCTCGCGCGCGGCAGCAGCAAGCTCCTCGACCGGCGTATCGATAGTGACCTGTTTGCCGAGCACGTCGGAGACGATGTCGGTCATGGGACGGCTGGCCCACTCACCAGAAAGGTCGATGGTCTGACCCTGGTACTCGATGACCTCGGGGTTGCCGATGGCCTTGTTAGCCGCCTTAATGACACCCTGGGCGAGCGCCTTCATGCCCTCGAGGTCGGAGAAGGCACGATAGGCCTCCATCGTGGTGAACTCGGGGTTGTGGGTAAGGTCCATGCCCTCGTTACGGAAGATACGGCCGATCTCGAACACGCGCTCAAAACCGCCGACGATGCAGCGCTTGAGGTGCAGCTCGGTAGCAATGCGCAGGTAGCACTCCTGATCGAGCGCGTTGAAGTGCGTGATGAACGGCTTAGCCGTAGCGCCGCCCTGGATGGTCTGCAGGATGGGGGTCTCGACCTCCATGTAGCCGTCGGACTCCATAAAGCGACGGAAGGTGGAGAGAATCTGCGAACGCTTACGGAACGTCTCGCGAACGTCGTCGTTGGCGATCAGGTCAACATAGCGCTGGCGATAGCGGGTCTCCTTATCGGAAAGACCGTGGAACTTCTCGGGCAGCGGACGAACGGCCTTGGCAAGCAGGGTCGCGCTCTTAGGGGCAACGGAAAGCTGGCCGCGCTGGGTGCGCACAACCACGCCGGTCACGCCCAGGATGTCGCCCAGGTCGAGGGACTTGAGCGTATTCCAGGCAGCCTCGTCCATGTCGTTGATGCGGCAGAACAGCTGAATCTCGGCAGTCGCATCGCGTACGACGATGAACATGATCTTGCCCTGACCGCGCTTGGCGACCACACGGCCGCCGATCTTCACGACGTCCTCGGTGTCCTCGCCATCGGCAAGCTCGGCGTACTTAGCCTCGATATCGGCAACGTAGTCCTCAAGCTCAGAGTGCTCGGGATAGGGGTTCTGGCCCGCCTCGAACAGGGCGGCGCGCTTGGCCAGGCGGGTGGCGCGCTCGTCGTTGAGCGTCGATGCCTGATCTGCGGCGTTCTGGTTCTCTGCCATAAGTTAGCTCCTCGAACTAAAACGCTCCCCAGGATTCGGTCCCAGGGAGCGAAAACATACCTTTACGCGGGACCGTGGTCTAGCGCGCAATCTTGGCGATGGTGTAGACGCGAGTCTTGCCGGAAGGCGTAACGACCTCGACGGAGTCGCCCTCGCCGTGACCGATGATGGCGTGGCCGACCGGAGACTCGTTGGAAATCTTGTGCTCGAGCGAGTTGGTCTCGGTGGTACCGACGAGCGTGACTTCCATGACCTCACCGTTGGGATCAATCAGAGAAACGGTGGAACCGATGGAGACGGTCAAATCACCTGTGGTGGCAGCAACCTGAGCGTTGGCAAGGATGGCCTGGATCTCGGCAATACGAGCGGCGTTCTGGGCCTGCTTGTCCTTGGCGGCATCGTACTCGGAGTTCTCCGAAAGGTCGCCGAACGCGCGGGCTTCCTTGATGTCCTCGACGATCTCCTTGGCGTAATCGCCCTCACGCCAAGCGAGCTCCTCGACGAGCTTCTGGCGGCCCTCAGCGGTCAGTACGATCTGGCTTGCGTCCATACGGATATCTCCCCAACTCTGATCAAACAATCAACTGTCAACAAAACGAAAAAGACCGGCTAGCCTGCGGGCAAGCCGGTCAGGTGCTCACCCCAAAGGGATGGGACTACTCTGCGTCCGCGTCGCTGTCCTCTGCCTGCTTCTTCTTGGCAGCAGCGAGCTTGGCCTCGAGCTCAGCGATCTCCTTGTCCTCCTCGGACTGCTCGACCACGACCTCCTCGGCCTGCTTGGTCTCGGCCTTATCGTCGCCCTCCATACCCTCACGGATATTCTTGACGGTAGAGCCGAGGGACTTGCCGAGCTTCGGCAGGTTCTTGGGCCCGAAGATAATCAGGACAACAACGAGAATAATGATGAGCTCAGGAGCCCTCAGTCCAAACATGTAGACCTCCACAATACAGCGAGACAAGCTCGAATGAGTATACCGCGGGTATCGCGGTATCACAACAATAGCTAAAAAAAGGGACCGCAAGAAGCGGTCCCTCCTCATGCTCTGGTCGGGTTGACTGGATTTGAACCAGCGACCCCTGCGTCCCGAACGCAGTGCTCTACCAAACTGAGCCACAACCCGTTAGCTCGACTATAGTAACAAAGATTTTCGCCGCGTGCTAGAGAAATTTTTATTTCTTTGAAGCGTCGATTTGAACCGTGTTGGGAATAAGCTCAGTCGCGCAGGACCACCAGCCGTTTTGCTGGGCAGCGTCGGCAAGCCTTTCGGCCATGGCGGCGGTGTCGCAAATGGCAAACGAGCAGGCGCCCGATCCGCACACATCTACAGCAAAGGTGCCGCCTTGTTTACGCAGCCAATCGAGGACCGTTTGAATCTGCGGCTCCATCTGTGCGGAAATGACACCCAGGTTGTTATGGATGAGCGCATATGCCGTCTCGGCATCACCAGCACGCAAGGCAGAAGCTATCGCGCCGGGCTTGTCTGCGGGCACCGGGACCTCGTCAAAACGTCGATAGGCCTCAATTGTCGAAACGCTCGCCTCGCGCGGCTTGACCAACACGACGGGCGTTGCGGGCAGCGCGGGGTACTCAGTTGCCAGCACGTCTCCCCCACCTACGTAGAACGCAGGGCTCGCGTGCAAAAAGAACGGGACGTCAGCACCAATGCCGCGCGCGATGTCGTCGAGCGCGGGATCGGTGCGATCAATGCCCCAGAGCTCCGCTAAGGCGACAATGACTGCCGCGGCGTCCGTCGAGGGACCGCCCAGACCAGCACACAGCGGAATGTGCTTCTCGATTGTCACGCAGATATTGGCCTCGCGCCCATAATGCTCGACCATAGCAACCGCAGCCCGATACGCCGTATTCTTTTGCATGGGAAAATCTGATACCGGAACCGTCTGGACGGTCAGCGCCTGCGCCGGCGTGACCGTCACGGTATCGGAAAGACCGACGGCTGCCATCAGAGAATCGACCCTGTGGTAGCCGCGGTCATCGCGCTCGGTATGAACCCCCAGGTAGAGGTTAATCTTTGCCGGCGCGGAAAGAGTCAGGGACCGATCGGTCACCGTTAGTGCTCCTCGAGCTGATTGCCGAGCGGGGTAAAGATATGCTCGCCGCTCTCAGGGTCGAACAGCTCGACCTGACCGGTGAGGACATCGATGTACTGGTAGGACTGACGCGACTTGCGGCCGCGACGCTCGTCAACCTCGACGATAAAGACGGCGGGGTGGACGCTCTTGATGGTGCCCATGCGCTCGACGACGCGGGTGCGGCCCATGTTGGCCTTAACCTTGACGCGATCGCCCACCATATCGGTCAGCTTCTCGTGGATGTCGTCGACGTGATTGACTTCCATCTCTTCCATGAACAGGGCCTCCAGAAGGTGCAATTCAAAAAGGGGATAATACCCCTAAGATAGACAAAACTCTAATACTATAGCACCCTGCTGCCGCCATACGCAAGTAGCTAAATAAGCCCCGTCCCAAATACGTACCAGACGACAAACTCGCATGACCAGTTCACGTCAGCGAACGACCACCATTCGAGCCAAGGTGTTGCGAAAGAGGAGCGACGCGTACTTTGGTACGCGAGCGACGGTTTGAGCAACAGATTGGCCGAATGGTGGCCGTGCAGCGTCGAGTAGTTACGCGGTTTGGTATAACCGCGTAACCTAAAGGTTGTCGGTGTCCAAGACGATGGTGAATGGGCCGTCGTTGACCAGGTCGACCTTCATGTCGGCGCCAAAGATACCGTGCGCCACATGCTCAACGTCCTGGGCGACGAGCGTCAGGAAGTACTCGTAGAGCTCGTTGGCGACATCGGGGGCGCCGGCATCCGTAAACGACGGACGGCGTCCGTGACGGCAGTCGGCGAACAGCGTAAACTGCGACACCACGAGTACCTCGCCGTCGACATCGGCAAGTGCCAGGTTGGTCTTGCCGTTCTCGTCCTCGTTGATACGCAGCCCGCGGAGCTTGCCCCACAGCTTGTCGGCCTCGGCACGCGTATCGCCATGGCCCACACCCAGCAGCACCAGGTAGCCGCGTCCAATGCGACCCACGCACTCGCCGTCGACCGTCACGCCGGCGTTGAGCACGCGCTGCACCACCGCACGCACGGCTTACTCCTCGCCCGTCAGTTTGGCGGATAGGTGCTCGAGCGCATGGAATCGATGGCTGATGGCGTTCTTCTCGTCCGCCGTGAGCTCGGCCATAGTCTTGCCCGGCGTATCGACCGGCAGGAACAGCGGGTCGTAGCCAAAGCCGTGATCGCCGCGACCCTCGTGCGCGATAACGCCCTCGCAGGCGCCCTCGCCATAGGTGACCAGGCCGTCCGTATCGATGAGCGCGACGACGCTCATAAAGCGCGCAGTGCGGTCCTCGTCGGCCACGCCCTCCAGATTCACGAGCAGCTTGGCGTTGTTGGCGGTATCGTCGCCGTGAACGCCCGCGTAGCGCGCGCTATACACACCGGGCTCACCGTCCAGTGCGTCGACGACCAGGCCCGAATCGTCGGCAATGGCCATGAGCCCCGTCTCCTCGACCGCAGCCTGCGCCTTGATGATGGCGTTCTCCAAAAACGTCGTGCCGTTTTCCTCGGGGTCCTCAAAATCGCCCAGCTGGCCGAGCGCCACAAAGCGCACCTCGGGCATGACCTTGCCCAAAATGGCCTCGATCTCGGTGAGCTTATGAGCGTTTCCGGTTGCCACGACGATGGTCGCCGCCGGATCGAGGGTGTCGATGTCGATCTTCTCAAGTGCCATGAGTGGTCTCCTTGTCTCTATAGCAATGCCGCGCCGAGGGCGACGAGGGCCTCCGCCTCTCCCCTCTCAATCAACGGCAGTCTTATACTTCGACGTTTTCCCAGATAAAACCTGCCAAAATAAACCTGTCCCTTTTTGGCAGGTTAGGCGATGGCTTGGCGCTGAAGCTCGATGAGCTCGGCGATGCCTTTGTCGCCCAAGTCGAGCAGGGCGTTGAGGCGCTTACGGTCAAAGGGCGCCTGCTCGCCAGTGCCCTGGAGCTCGATCATCTCACCGGTGTCGGTGGCGACGAGGTTCATGTCGACTTCGGCATGGCTGTCCTCGGAATAATCGAGGTCAAGCAGCGTATTGCCGTCGACAACGCCCATAGAGATGGCAGCCACCTGGCCGGTAAGCGGGATGCGCTCGATCTTGCCCGCCTCGACCCACATGGCGAGGGCGTCGTGCAGCGCCACCCAGGCGCCGGTGATGCTCGCTGTACGCGTGCCGCCATCGGCCTGAATCACATCGCAGTCGACGGTGACGGTGTACTCGCCGAGCGCCTTCATGTTGACGACGGTACGCAGGCTGCGGCCAATGAGGCGCTCGATCTCCATGGAGCGACCCTTGCGGTTGGCGTGCTCGCGCTTGCAGCGCTTGCCGGTCGACGCCGGCAGCATGGCATACTCTGCGGTTACCCAGCCGGCCTTAGCTCCCTTTCGCCAGCCCGGCACGCCCTCCTCGATTGTGGCGGCGCACAACACGCGCGTGTCACCGAACTCGGCAAAACACGAGCCGTGGGCGTGCTTCATGACGCCACGGGTGAGCTTGACGGGGCGCAGTTCATTGGCGGCACGGCCGTTGGCGCGGTTGACCTGCATGTACTCCATAGAAATATCCTTTCGGCAGAAGAAGAGGGCAAGTCTTTGGACGGTAACCCTACATCTATTTCAGTTCGTCGATATCAATATGTTCGATGCTCTTGAGCGGCTGGCCAAAGATAAAGCTACCCGCCACCGCAAACTCGGCAATGTTATCGGCCGTCGTGGCAAAACGATGCTGCGGCTCGGCGGCGTCGCCCGCCAGCTGCTCGCGGCGCGTGAGGATATCGGTCAGCTCGCGCGTAGTCTCCTCGGCGGAACTCACCACACGCACCCCGGGCCCCAGCGCATGGCGAATAGGCCCCACGAGCAGCGGAAAGTGCGTACAGCCGAGCACCACGGTATCGATTCCGCGATCGCGCAGCGGCTCAACCGTTGCGCCGACCAGCGCTCGCACGGCTGGCGTATCGAAGATGTCCTCGTTCTCGAGCCACTGCTCTTGCAGATGCGCGCCCGAGGCGAGCTCGTGTTCGACAACCTCGACAAAGCTCGAGGCAGGACAACCGTATACATCGACGCCGGCATCTAGATCCTGAATGGCGCGCGTGTAGGCGCCCGAGCGAATGGTGAGGTTGGTGGCGAGCACGCCCACGCGACGCGAACGGGTGCTGTTGATTGCCGCACGGGCACCCGGCGCGATCACGCCGATCACGGGAACGTCGAGCACCTGCTGGGCCAGACGCAAGGCCGCAGCTGTCGCCGTGTTGCAGGCGATGACCATAATCTTGACGTCGTGCTTCGACAGCCAACGGCCCGCCTGCAACGCAAACGAGCGCACCTCATCCTCGGTGCGCGTGCCGTAGGGACAGCGTTTGGTGTCGCCGAAGTAGTAGACGGACTCGTGCGGCAGCGCCGTCGCGATGGCACGTGCAACCGTCAGACCGCCCAAACCAGAATCGAACACGCCAATCGGGCGCGTGTCGCCTGCCGGATTCTCGATATCGGACATTACCTCACCAGATTCTCTCTCGAAAAGATATGGCTCAGCGCGATAGGACCGCGCTACGAACGAGCCGCGACCAGCAGCTCGGCCGTTGCCACCCAGCCGTCGACAATCTTGCCGCGTGTGACGTAGGCGTTATCGCAAGCGTCCAGGAACTCGGGCGCGCCGGCGCTCGTCAGGCCATTCTCGACCAGGCAGAACGTGCCCACGTGATCGGCCATGTAGAAGTCGGGCTCGGAGTCGCCGAGCGCAAGCGTCTCCTCGCGCTCGATCCCCAGGTGCTCGCAGAAGCGCGCAATGGCAACGCCCTTGTTGAGCCCCGCGGGGTTGATGTTGAATGCGCGGCCGTCCTCGACGCGATTAAGCTCAAGCGTCGTCGGCTTGGACAGGTGAGTCAGATGGCCGTTGCAAGCCCAGACCAGACCGCAGCCGGCCTCGTCCAGGATGGCCTGGACCTCATCGTCGGGCACATCGCCGCGCATGCCGACGGTGACCTCGCGGTACTTGTAGCCAGTCGACATGTCGTTGTGGTACTCGATCTTGTGCGGCCAGCGGGCGAGAATCTTCTCGCACACGCCGGTCTGCTCGATCACCTGGTGCGGAGTAAGGCCGCAGACGGGGTCGTAAGGCATGTCGCCAGTCAGATACTCCCAATCGTTGGCTTTGAGGTCGTACATGACCAGGCCACCCATCTCACCAATGTAAGAGTTGAGGCCGAGCACGCGGGCGTCCTCGTGGATCATGGTGCGGTTGCGACCCGAGGTGGGAACCACCTGGATGCCGGCACGGGCGAGTGCGACAACCGCCTCGACGAGCTTGGTCGAGGGATTGCCGTCGTTATCGCGCAGCACGCACGAGCCGGGGGCGAGCATCGTGGCGTCCAGATCGGTAAAGACATACTTGACCTTGGCAAGACGCTCGCGCATCTCGCCCGAAAGCTCGGCAACGGTCGGCAGGGTGTTGTGGGACATGGTTACTCCGTTTACGTAGAAGGGTTTGGACTTGGACGGCATGTTTTGATTGAGGGAACACGCTTATGGCGACAGCGCACTCAGGGCGCCGCCGCCATCATGGTTCATTAGTCAAACCGGGTAACATCGATTAGGCGATTGGCCAGCGAAAGGTCGCTCTCGATGGGCACGAACTCGTCGCCCACGTGCATGAGTTCCTCGTCACCCTTTGCCAGCAGCAAGACAATGGTGGGAGCATCGGGGTTGACGTACTCCTCGCGCGCCGCCTTGAACGCCGCATGCACAGCGGCTTCGCGGTCGAGGATGATCTTGTTCGGCGTATCGTCGGGAACATGCTCGGCAAGCTCGCGACAGACCTTCATCGGGTCCTCGTGAGCCGGGTCCTCGTTGGCAAAGATCATCAGGTCGGAATATGGTGCGGCCTCGCGCGGAAGCTGCTCGCGGCGCTCCTGCGCCTTGCCGCCGGCAGCGCCAAATACTGCGATGACCGGGCTGGCGGGAAACGCGCGCTTGACCGACGAGAAAAGCGAGCGGAACGAAAGCTGGTTGTGCGCGTAGTCGACAACGCAAATCACGCGGCCGTCCTTCGACTCCACGACCTCCATGCGGCCCGGCACACGCAGTTTGGAGAGGCCCTTCTTGATAGCCTCGATACCGATGCCGATCTCGCGCGCGGCGGCGATAGCGACCAGCGCGTTCTCCACGTTAAAGTCTCCCGCGATACCCAGCAGGATCTTCTCCCCCGCCTCGGACTCGTCGGCACACAGGCCATGCAAGTTGAACTCGATGCTAAAGCCGACCATGCGTACGTCGCTCGCCCACAGGCTTGCCTCGGGATGCTCGACGCCAACGGTCACCAAGCGCTCGGCCGTCGACGCTGCCTCCAGCACACGGTCGACCTCTTCGGTGCCCAGATTCACCACGGCGGTCTTTGCCTGGCCAAAGATCCTGAGTTTGCTCTCAAAATAATCCTCAAACGTAGGGTGTTCGATCGGCGAGATATGGTCGCGGCCGATGTTGAGGAAGCACGCCACGTCAAACGGCAGATTCTCGACGCGCTGGTACTTGAGCGCCTGGCTCGAGACCTCCATGACCATGGACTGGCGACCGGAAGTACGGCAGTTGGCGATATGGCGCCAGACCTCGGGGGCCTCGGGCGTAGTATTGGTGCTCTCATAGCACTCGATGCCATCGTCGGTACTCACCGAGCCGATCATGCCGCAGGACTCGCCCGCCGCTTTGATGATGGACTGGAGCATAAAAGCGGCCGTGGTCTTTCCCTTGGTACCGGTGATACCCACGATCTTGACGTCGTGGTCGGGACGGTCGTAGACCTCCGGCGGCAACAGGGCCATGGCCGTGCGAACGCTATCAACAACCAGCATCGCAGCACCGCTCTCCCGCGCCAGCGGCTCCAGAGACTCGACCAGCGACTCCTCGCACACAAATGCGACAGCGCCCGCATCGAGCGCCATGCTCAAAAACGCGGGCTTAAAGGCAGCGCCTTTGCAAAAGAACACGTCACCTGCCGAGACCGCGCGCGAATCAAACGAGCAGCCGGTCACCGCGCGCTCGTCAACCTGCTCCGATGCGCGCAGCTCGCCGCACGCATCGAGTAGCTTGGCGAGCGTATCGACCGTGGTCACGGTTGCGGAATCCGAATGGTGCATCTTTCACCTTTCTCAGCCATTGGCAGGGACGGCTTTTATAGTAACTGAAACGCGCCATGCAAAAACGGCTCCCGGAGGAGCCGTTACGCGCAGGCGTTCGTAAGCCGAGGCTAGGCAGCCTGAACAGCGGGCTGGTCCTCGTCGATAAAGAAGCGCTTGTACCACACCAGGAACACGAGCGGCGTATAGATCTTGCGCTGGAAATCGCCCTTGCCCGCAAAGTGCAGATCGAGCAGGTGCATGAGCTCGTCGGTATCGAAGAACTCGCTTGCCCACGGCGCGGTGAAGTACTCCTTGACATAGTCGTACCACTTTTGCTCGCGCAGCCAGTAGACAATCGGCACCGGGAAGCCCACCTTGGGACGGGTGGCCCACTCATCGGGCAGCGACTTGTTGGCAGCGTGGCGGAGTACCTGTTTGTTGCCGTTCTCGTTGATGCGGTAGCGGTCGGGAATGTGCTCGGCGAACTCCATGACTTTGCGGTCCAGGAAGGGCACGCGCAGCTCCAGCGAGTGCGCCATGCACATCTTGTCGGCCTTGAGCAGAATGTCGCCCGGGAGCCACATGTTCATGTCCAGGTACTGCTTCTTGACCAGCTCGGGCTG
>DXZV01000048.1:4392-10359 GCA_019419485.1 Collinsella sp. | reverse complement strand
ACGTTGCACTTTACCAAACAAGAGTATTCGTATATAACGTTTAAAAATGCAGCATCATGCTAGAAACGAGGGCGCCACAATCCTGCGTCACAATAGGTGACAACTGAGTTGCCCCATGAAAGGAATCCCCATGACCGAGCTCCAAGAACTCCGTCGCTATCGTCGCGACCTGCATCGCATTCCGGAGCTCGACTTCGATCTTCCGCAAACTATCGCCTATATCGAGGGCGTGCTCGCTCCGCTTGCCTGCGAGGTGATCCATCCGTGCCCTAGTTGCGTGTGCGCTTTCTTCGACGCTGGCACGGGTGCCTCGCATGCCACGGCGATTCGTGCCGATATGGATGCGTTGCCTATTGCGGAGACGACGGGCGCCGCTTTTGCCTCGACGCATCCCGGCAAGATGCACGCGTGCGGCCACGACGGGCACATGGCTATGGCCCTCGCGGCGGCAACTTTTGTCGACCGTACGATTCGTGAGCAGCCGGGCGTTATTAAGCGCAACGTGCTTTTTGTGTTCCAGCCGGCCGAGGAAACAACCGGTGGCGCTAAGACGGTATGCGAGAGCGGCGTGTTCGAGCGCTACGGGGTCGACCGCATCTTTGGCTTTCACGTGTGGCCCGATCTTCCTGCCGGTACGCTGGCGAGCTGTCCCGGTCCGCTGCTGGCGCGCTCGAGCGAGACGCACATTCATATCCATGGCACGAGCATCCATATCGCCAAGACCTACGGCGTTCCAGTCGAGGAATCACATGACGCAGCGCTGGCGGCGGCAAAGTTCCTGGTTGCCGAGCGCGAGGTGATGGACGAGCTGGGTGCCGATGAGCCCTGCATCGGTAAGTTTGGCCTGCTGCAGGCCGGCACCGTCTGCAATGCGGTGGCGGGGGAGGCCCATGTTGCCGGTAGCTTGCGTGTGTTTACGGACGCCATGTTCGACCGTGCGCGCGAGGGCGTACGCCGTGCGCTCGACGAGGCGTGCACCGCAACGGGCTGTACGTACGATCTCGACTTTGCCGAGGGCTATCCGCCAGTCGATAACGACCCCGAGTTGTTTGCCCACATTGCGCCTGCCTTGCCCGAGCTGCAACTTGTGGACGAGCCGCTGTTAATTGCCGAGGACTTTGCTTTCTATCAGCGCCATCTGCCGGGCGTGTTCTTCTTGCTGGGCACGGGCGTGCCAGAAGGACAAGAAAACCCGATCGACGCTGATGACTGCCCAGCCTATGCGATGAGCGCTCTGCATACCGATACCATGCTCTTTGACGAGGAGATTCTTCTCAAAGGCCTCGATGTCTACAAACGATTGCTTTTGCTTGACTAAGGCGCAAAGGACTATTTGTTCTAGAAAACACGAACAAACGTACGATATAATAGAGATGTAAGTCTATAGAAACGTTTGACGTTACTAACGTAAGGCGATACTATGATTGCATCGTATAAAGATGAGGATACCGAACGCTTTGCCATGGGTGTGCGGGTCAGGAGGTTCGTGCCCTTTGAGCGTGTTGCGTTGAGGAAGATTCGCCAACTGCAGGTTTGTGCTTCGCTTGATGATCTTCGCGTTCCACCGGGCAACCGCCTGGAAGCTTTGAAGGGCGATCGTGCCGGTCAATATAGCATCCGTGTTAACGAGCGCTATCGGGTCTGTTTTGAGTGGAGACAGGAGATGGCTTGGAATGTCGAAATCGTCGATTATCACAAGTGATGAGACTTCGGCCGATTTGCTGTCGCCGGTGACTCCTGGTGAGCTTCTCAAAGAGGAGTTTCTTGTTCCCATGGGCATTTCTCAATATCGCCTTGCGAAAGAGACTGGGATTCCGGCTCAGCGTATCGGGCAGATTGTCTTGGGAAAACGTCGCGTGACGGCCGACACCGACCTTCGTCTTTGCCGTTATTTTGGCCTGACGGATGGTTATTGGCTGCGCGCTCAGGTGGCGTTTGACCTTGAGGCAGAGAAAAGGCGGATTGAACCGGAACTCGATAAGATCGTTCCTGTTCAGCAGGCCATCGCACTGTAGTGCTCAAAGATGATGGGGGGGGTGGCGATGAGGCGACGCCGACAGTCTGCCGTATATAGTCCGGGTGGATGCGGGTGTGGCTTGTTACTGCTTCCGGTCATCGCTGTGAGCATTGGCGTGATGTTTGCGCTTGCCGGGGTGGCAGCAGCGGCACTCGTGTTGCTGATTGTGGCCATTGGCGTGACGGTCTGGCTGTACCGTTCTCGCGAGCAACGCCGCGCCGACGGTAAGACCAATGTTGGATGGACCATCTTTTTAGTCTTCGCCTACCTATTGAGCATCAGCTATTTAGCCTTCTTTATCCTGTTGCTTGTAAGCACCTTTACCGGGGAACCCGTCACGGTGGGGTAGGCTTCGACGAGCTTCTTGAGGATGAAGCGAGGGGCGGACCCTGAATGAACCGCGTCCCACATCAACAAGTTTCATTCGTTGTGTGGCAATCCGAATGTGCGGGCGTTTGGCGTGAGAGCACCGCCGCCAGCAACATGGGGATGCAGGCCGCAATCGCCAGCCCCCATGCCAGCACATCGCAAAAGCGCGTCAACGTCGCGCCTGACCACGGCCATTTCCTGCTCGAGTTTGTAGGCTCGCTCGATGCGAGCTCGTCGATCTTGAGCTCCATAACCGCGCGGCTGCGCGAGTTGGACTCGACAACTCCGATCGGTGTCACGGTGACGCCGATGAGCGTCATCGCAATAGACTCCATTGGACCTCCTGGCAGGATATAGGTCAACTTGCGAGTGCATTATCCGCTGCGGTCACAAATCAGCTGGCAACTGAGTAATCGGCCTAAAGCACGGGGTAAAATACGCTAAAGAGGAAGGAATGGAGGCTGAAATGGAAGAGTTCGAGCTCAAGGACGAGCGGCAGGAAGAGGGTGTGAAGACAACGCTGACGGAAACTGACCTTGAGCTTAACGATGCGGAAAAGAAGCCTCTCATGCATGCCACCCGAGAAAAGGTGGAAGCCATTCCTTATATCGTTAAGGAGGGCGCAGCGAAAGCCGTCCAATTCGTCAAAGAACATAAGAAGGGGATTGTCGCCGGGACGGTCGCTGCCATTGGGGCTGTCGCCTACGTTGCCAACAACTCGCATGAGAAAGATCAGCTGCTGGAAAAGAATGCTCGGCTGACGGAAGAAAACGCTCAGCTGTCAGACGATCTCGTAATAGAGCGCGAGGTCTCAGACCGTTTGGCATCGCGAGTGGTGGAGCTCGAGAATCTCTGCGATGAGAAAGACGACTATTTCCGAGAGACGATTTCGGACGGGCTGCGTCATGGAAGTTCCCTCGCCGGAAAGCACATGGCCGACCGAAGGCAATATCTCAATGAGGAGTAGGCCGGTTCTTACTACGCACCATTACGCCCCAACGCCTAGCCTGTACCGTTGGGGTGGCGCACTCATTTCTGGCCGCAGCGCAGGAAAGACGCCTGCGCAGCCGTCAGGGGTGCTATTTGGTGCAGTTCCAAGCCTCATCCAGCCGTCAGCTAGCCCGCCTGCCCCTCGCCGTCGTCGCGGCGTATCGCGTACTCGTCTGCTTTGAGTCGCAGACCGTGTCGTTGCCGCCCATGATGGCCTTGTGGTTGTTGAATGTGGTCGAGCCTATGTGGCCCTTGGGCGGCTCTCAGCCCGCATCTACCAGGATTCTTGTCGAGCTCGTGCGAGCATCGAGCGTGTAGGGCATGCTCGAGAGCGTCGTCGTCCGCATGGACCACGCCGCGCAGGTTCGCCATGTCGGAAATCGAGACAAGGCACTGCAGCCGTAGAACCAGTAGTTCAAATCGATGTTGGCAAGCCTCGAGGTGTCATCGGCGATGGACACGCGCTTCACGCTCTTCTATATGGCAACCTTAGCTCTCAGCTAATGAATTCAAGTTCAATCCTTCCTACGATGTGCTGTGTGCCGGCACGGTAGCCGGATCGTAGGAAGGATGAATAATGGCAAAAGAGGGAAAGAAGCCGATCGGCAAGATTGTCCTAGGCGTCATCGTGGTGCTGGTTATCGTCGGTGCCGTGGGCTCTATGGGTGGCAATTCAGCCGATTCGTCTGCGAGCGATTCGGCAAAACCTGCCGAGGCGACACAGCAGGCTGAGGAGCAAAAAGAACCGCAAGAACCGTATACCATTGCTGACGAGGCTGAAGACACCTCCAGTCAGTTTGCCTATAAGATCACGGGCACGCTGACCAATAACACGGACAAGGAAAAGAGCTACATTCAGATTGAGTATGTTCTGTATGATGCCGATGGCAACCAGGTTGGAACGGCTCTTGCAAACACCAATCATCTGAAGGCGGGCGGCTCCTGGAAGTTCGAGGCGCTGGGTACGGTGTCTCCCGACCAGGTTGCTAGCTGGGAGCGTTCGGACGTAAGCGGTTTCTAGCATGTTGCATGCACTGGGGGAGGTGAAGTCGTATGCCCGATAAAAAGCTGACCGAGGAGTTGCTCAACGAGCTTCTCGATGCGCCGAACATCGATGGCTATATCAGGGAGCACGACTTTGCCGCCCCGTCGCTTTCGGACTATCTGAAGCAGCTGCTGCAGGAAAAGGGCTTGGAGCGTTCGCGCGTGGTTCGTATGGCCGATCTCAATGAGACCTTTGGCTATCAGATCTTTACTGGTGCGCGTCACCCGAGTCGCAATAAGGTGCTGCAGATTGCCTTTGCGATGGCGCTGACGCTCAAAGAGACCAACCGTGCGCTGACGGCTGCCGGGGTAAGCGTCCTTAACTGCAAGGATCGCCGTGATGCGATTATCATCTTTTGCATCGATCGCGGGTGTAGCCTCCAAAAGGTCAACGAGGAGCTGTATCGCTTTGGCGAGGAGACGGTGAGTTAGCGGCTGATATCTGAGCCGGCGGAGCTGCCGAACAACGATGCAAACGAACGGGGCGCGGATGCCATGGGGTGTCTGCGCCCTGCGCTATGATGGAGGCTATGGATACTCAGACCCCAACATATCCCGATGACGAGCTGACCGCAGCGCTTGCCGAGCACCTGGCGTCGCTCGATCGCGACGACAGCTATCGCGTGGAGCGTGTACTTAAGCGCTCGTCCGTTGAAACAACTGAGCTCGTGTACTTTGAAGGAACCGGCGGTGGTTCGCTCGGCCCCTTTGTCCGTAAACGCATCGATGCTTCGACTCAAATCGGCGGGGCATACGAGCGTCTGTTTGCCGCTCAGCGGGCGGGCAGGCGTTTTGAGCACCTGCCCAGAATCGTCGATTGCCGTCGTGTGGGCGACGAGCTTAACGTGGTTATGGAATATATCGAAGGTGAGACGCTCGGGGTGCTGGTGGACCGTCTGGGAGCCACCCCCGATTATGCATGTGAATTGTATCCTGCCCTTTGCGACGCCGTGGGCGAGCTCCATGCCGGTTTTGCAATGGCGGGGGAGACGTCGGCGCCGGTGATCCATCGCGACCTCAAGCCATCGAATATCATCGTGACAGGTGCGAGCCGTACGCTCGATGAGGGCCTGACGTTTTCATCGCTGGTGATTATCGACTTGGGGATCGCGCGCGTATGGCGCGATGGCGCCGATGCCGACACCGTCAAGTTTGGCACGCGACCCTATGCGCCGCCCGAGCAGTATGGGTTTGGGCAGACGAGCGTGCGAAGCGACGTCTACGCACTTGGCGCCCTGTTGTTCTTCTGCTTGACGGGAATCGACCCTAAACCAGGGCTCGACATGCGCGAGCAATGCGAGGCGCGTGGCATTCCCACTCCACTTGCCGATGTCATCTGCATGTCGATGGCGCTCGACCCGGCTAAGCGTTTTGCGAGTGCGGAAGCGTTGGGACGGGCTACGCGCGCGGCATACGATCTGAGTCGCCCCGTGCGGCCTCCTGCGCCTGCGCCTGTCCGTACTCCGGCCTCGGAGACGGTGTTGACGCCCCAAGGGCTCCAGAACCCCGCAGGGCTTCCTAGGCCTGCCGCCTCCGCTGCATGCGGT
>DXZV01000048.1:341-4345 GCA_019419485.1 Collinsella sp. | reverse complement strand
AACCAAGGCTACCCGACGTGGCTTCTCATAATCGAGTATTTTTTCTTTGTCGATGGCCTTATGGTGCTTATGCATTTTGCGCTGCTCGATAAGCGCCGTCTTCGTCGGCGATTCGTACTGCTCGACAGCTATCGCGGCAAGAAACTCGCGAAACTCTGGCTCAAGGCATTGGGTGTGCTGCTCCTATGCATGATCGTCATAGTCGCGGTTGCCAATGCGACCGGCGTCGTCGATACCTCCGCTACCTAAAAGAAAAGGGCCCCATTGGGGCCCTTTGCAGTTGCACCTAGATGCGGTTCATCTGAGCGGCGACTTTGTTGTACCAGTCCTGCCACGTGGGCGGGCAGTACTTTTTGGCCGCTGCCGGGGTAAGGGTGGAGCCGTAGTTGGCGCCCAGATAGGCAACGTGAGCGGAGATGCCCTCGCTCCAGCTGCCAAAGCTGCGCCAACCGCCGCCACGGGCACTCCAGCCCCAGGCGTTGTAAGAATTGGCGCAATAAGCACCCTTGGTGCTCTCGATGCAGGCGATGGCGGGGGACCAACGGGGGTCGACACCGGTATTCCAAGCGGCGACGGCAAAGTTATAGCCCTGGCCTGCCATGGGGGAGCCGGCGAGATAATTGTCGATGCGGCTCGTCCACTCATTAATGAACGAATCGTAATCGGAACTACCGGTATTGGAGTTGTTCACCGTGGTGTCTATGGTGGTGTTGGTGTTGGTGGCCTGGCTGCTGGAATTGCCGCCGCTTACGCCCTCGCCCGAGAGCTTCTCGGCGGCAGCGGCCTTATCGGCCTCAAGCTTGGCAAGCTCGGCGGCATTTTCCTGCTCGGCTTTTGCCTGTGCCTCGCTGCGGAGCTGCTGGGCCTGCGCCAGCGCATCCTCGGCGTTTTTCTGCTCTGCCTCAAGCTGAGACTTGGCCTGCTGGAGCTCGGCCTTGTTCTGCTCGAGTTCGGTTTGCATATTATTGAGCTCTTCGATCTCGTCGACGCTCGAGCTCGTGATCTGGTTGGTGTATTTACAGGTCGTGATGAACTCACCCAGGCTCTGCGCATTGACCAGGAAGCTCACGATGGGATTGGTGCCTTTCTGATACTTGTACAGATCGCGCATGGCGGAGCTTGCCTTGGCCTGCTGCTCGGGAAGTTTAGCCTCGATTTCCTCGATGCTTGCCTCATTGGAGTCAATCTGCTTTTGCAGGTCATCGAGTTTGGTGCGGGCGTCGTTGTAGGCGCTCGTGGCGGCTTCGATCTTCTGCTGGGCTGCGGAAAGCTGGTCCTGCGTTGCCTGCGAGGCGGCATACGCCGCAACGGGGGAGAGCATCGGCGTGGCCGTCAGCGCAACGGCGAGCGCGGCGCTCGTGATGATACGAGCCGGCTTCGACGCAATGAGCGCTGCGGTGCGATGATTCGAATGCTGCATCCAGTCCCTCTGCAATCAATCGTAGGTTATGGTTCGAACGGTATTCTACTACTGCTTTCGACCTCAACTTGAACCTTAAAGGTTCCAAAGGGTCAAGTTGAACTTGAGGCTTTGGCTTTGACCTGCAGTTATGATGAATTGTTGAGAAACCATAGAGTTCAACTTTAACGTTACGGAACCCTGTCGAGAGGGTTTTTGTTTATCAAAAGTCGCCTCATGTGGGGTTTTGCAACTACAGGGTCCCATCACGGCGAGGGCGGATTTCATGCTGGACGATTACGTCGATTGCCATAGATACGGTGGAGCTTTGGGCGCCGGCGGCTTGGCACGCTAGAATAAATCAGTTGCGCAAAGACCGCCCCGTTGTGTGGGCAGTTCATGATAGGAAGTTTCCATGGCATTGCAGTTTACAGAGCGCGAGTTCATTCCCGTGCTGCTCGGTGGCGACATCAACGCCTATTCGGTGGCGCGCGCCTTCTATGAGGAGTACCAGGTCAAGAGTCTGGTCTTTGGCAAGTATCAGACGGGTCCCGCGTACCGCAGCCAGATTATCGACTACACGCCCAACGTGGATATCGATACCATGCCCGTGATGCTCAGGACCGTCAACGGCATTGCCCAAGCGCATGCCGATAAGACGATTGTCCTTGTGGGCTGTGGCGATAACTATGTTGCCCTCGTGGCTCAGGCCAAGGATGCCCATGAGTTGGCGGATAACATCGTCGCGCCTTACGCTCCCTATAGCATGCTTGAGCAGTGTCAGAAGAAGGAGATCTTCTACGAGCTGTGCGAGAAGCATGGCGTGCCCTATCCGCATACCTTTACCTTCACCATGGCGATGCTGAACGCCCAAGGCGAGGCGCCTGCCGAAGTGCTCGACCAGATCGATTTTCCCTACCCGATGATTCTGAAGCCTTCTGACGGCATCATGTGGTGGCAGCACGAGTTCGAGGGCCAGAAAAAGGCCTATGAGATTGCCGACCGTGCCGAGCTGGAACAGGTCATTCGCGACTCGTATGCCAGCGGCTACACCGACGACCTGATCTTACAGGATCGCGTGCCCGGCAACGACGAGTACATGCGCGTGCTCACCAGTTATTCCGACCGTAACGGCAAGGTGCGTATGATGTGCCTGGGTCACGTGCTGCTCGAGGAGCATCAGCCTCACGGTGTCGGCAATCACGCCTGCATCATCACCGAGCCCAATGACGAGCTCATGGGCGGCGTGCGCAAGTTGCTCGAGGACCTTCACTTTGTGGGCTATTCCAACTTTGACGTTAAGTACGACGAGCGCGACGGCTCGTTTAAGTTCTTCGATTTCAACACGCGCCAAGGTCGCAGCAACTACTACGTTACCAACAGCGGCTTTAACGTCGCCAAGTATGTGGTGGACGAGTATGTGTTCAACCGTCCGTTTGAGCCGGAGTTTGTGACGGCACAGGACGAGGCACTGTGGATGGTCGTTCCCATGGGCGTCGTCGACAAGTACGTCAAGGATCCCGAGTTGCGCGCGGAGGTGCATCGCCTGGACAAGGAAGGCAAGGGCGCCGACCCTTCGTTTATGAAGGGCGACTTTGTCTTTAACCGCTGGCTGCGCATGTGGCACACCAAGCTGCGCCACTTTAAGCTGTTCAAGACGTATTACAAGTAGATGAGTGCGGCGCCCGTCCGGTTTACATCGGGCGGGCGCGGGTATGATACGCGCAATTGCGCAAGCGTCACCAAGGAGGCGGCGATGGAAAAGCTGGGAGTTATCGGCGGCATGGGCGCCGAGGCCACGTCGTATTACTACGACCAAGTGGTGCGCCACACGGCTGCTGCCTGCGATCAGGAACATATCGACATGGTGGTGCTCTCCAAGTCGACCATGCCCGACCGCACGCTGGCCATTAAGACCGGCGAGCATGCCAAGCTGCTGGCGACCATGAAAGAGTGTGCCCAGGCACTCGAGTCGCTGGGCTGTGCGCACATTGCCGTTCCCTGCAACACGTCACACTACTTTTACGACCAGATCCAGTCGTTTACGAAGGTGCCGATTATCCACATGCCGCGTGAGTCGGTTCGCTATGCCCTTGCGGGTGCGGTGATGGGGGAGTGTGAGTTCGACCCCAACCTGAGTATGCCGGCCGAGCCGGTGCACAAGATTGGCATCATGGGAACCGACGGCACCGTGGGCGCGGGCGTCTACGGCCGCGAATGCGAGGCTGCGGGTGTCGAGGTTGTCTATCCCAGCGAGAAGCGTCAGAACGATGTGATGTCGCTTATCTACGATGATGTGAAGGCCGGACGTGAGCCCGATATGGATAAGTTCGACCGCGTGATGTGGGAGTTCGCCCGTAGCGGCTGCGACCGCGTCATTCTGGCCTGCACCGAGCTATCGGTGCTGCAGAAGTACCGAGAGATGCCCGAGATTACCCTTGACGCCATGGACGTCCTGGTGCGCGAATCCATCATCCGCAGCGGCGCCCCCTACCGCCTCTAGCTTCCGACCTGCCAAAAAGGGACAGGTTTATTTTGGTTGGTTTTATCTGGTGAAACAGTAAAGGCCTCGGCTCGTTTGGTGCGAGCCGAGGCCTTTTGCGTT
>DXZV01000048.1:0-331 GCA_019419485.1 Collinsella sp. | reverse complement strand
AGAAAAGGAAGCCGATGGAGATAAGGGCGATACTGACGATAAGTACGGCGATATCCAGGCCTTTGATGGGGTAGCGCTTATACGAACTCGCACGCGTGCGCAGGTAGAAGCCGCGCTGCTCGGCGGCAAGCGCGGTGGCATCGGTCTTGCCCACGCTCGAAATAAGCAGTGGCACGCACAGCGGCAGCATGAGCTTGAGTTTCTTGACGGGATTCTTAGTGTCGTATTCTACGCCGCGTGCAGTCTGCGCCTCCATGATGGCGTTCATTTCCTGGCCAAATACCGGCACAAAGCGCAGCGCCGTGGTAAAGGTGAAGGCATAGCGATATGG
>DXZV01000047.1:8386-10658 GCA_019419485.1 Collinsella sp. | reverse complement strand
ACGAGACTAGGCCTCGACGACAGCGTAGATGTCGTCGGCGCGCATCAGCAGATACTTCTCGCCGTCGACCTTGACCTCGTTGCCACCGAACTTACCATAGATGACAACGTCACCGACCTTGACGTCCATGGGGATGCGCTCACCCTTGTCGTTGACCTTGCCGGCGCCAACGGCAACGATGGTGCCGCGCTGCGGCTTCTCCTGGGCGTTGCTGGCGATATACAGACCAGAAGCGGTCTTCTGCTCGGCCTCGTCGGGCTTGACCAGAACACGATCTGCAAGCGGCTTCAAAGACGACATGCTTGTTTCCTCCTTTTTGGGCCGCGCGGTTATGCCGCGCGAATTAACCCTTTTTGTTTGCGTACGCGTTGAATGGTACCCACGAATGGCGGGTTATACAACACGGAGTCAAAAAATCTTATTTTTTGGCACTTAGATTTTCTGAATGCCGGGGGATAACTTAGCGATGCCTCCCGTGTGGCTCCGGAGGGGCGGGGCATAAGGTTTCCTGCTCGGGCAGTCCTGCTCGCACGAAGGCCACATTAAGTGGCCTTCGGCTCGTGCGGGACTCGCGATAAACCTTATGCCCCACCCCTCCGGAGCCACACGGGAGGCAGGTTAACTAATTCGGGCCCGGCATTCAGAAAAGTCAGTGCAGCAAAATGGCGATGCGGATAGCGACATGTGCATGGTTTTCGCTGCGCGCACGGGTCCCCTGGGGAGCACCGTGCATTTTTGGGAGTATTCAGCAGACTAGGACGGCTGCATACGTGCCGGACACACCATATTGGTCCCAAGGACGCCTTCGGCCGGCGATTTTGGTCGGCAGGCAAACCCCGTCAGGACAGAAAGGCATGCCTCACGCCGCACCGGAGCACAAAATGACGTCAATCTCTGCAACGTTACTCAGCCGCAGCGGCACAGGCAGAGCTCGCACTCCGTTTTTTGCACGGCGCGGACGGGGGTACATCAGGATCCGGAAGAACATCCCAGCCTTTTTATGCAATTCGTAATGGAAAGTATGCAAAACACCTAGAGATAGCATTGCTGCTGTCCAAATTGGGCGCGGGGCGGCGGCGCCTCCGCCCCGCGCCCAAATCAAGCAGGGCGGGGACGCTCCTAACGAACCCCCCATTTGCAAACAAACGCGGCTCGAGCGCCATCCCAAAATAAGCTGCCCGAGCCGCGTTTAACGGTAAGACATGAATACTTAGCGCTCGTAGATCAGGTTGCCGGCTAGGTAGGTGGCTTGGACTTTGGTGGCTTGGAGTTCTTGGGGGTCGATGGTGAGTGGGTTTTGGTCCAGGACTACCAGGTCGGCGTATTTGCCGGGTTCTAGGCTGCCGAGGTTTTGCTCGTCGCCCGCTGCATAGGCGCTGCCCAGGGTGTAGTTGCGCAGAGCCGTTGCCGCATCGATACGCTCGCTCGGCAGCCAACCGCCCTCGGGCCAGTGGCTGCGGGGGTCTTGGCGGGTGATAGCCGTGTAGAGCACGTTCATGCTGGTAACGGCTGTGATGGGGCTATCGGTGCCGAAGGCTTGGCGGATGCCGCGCTGCTTATAGGTCGCAAACGGCCACATGATGCGGCTACGCTCCAAGCCCAGGTCGCGCTCCGGACCACCCGGGTCGAGTGTGATATGACAGGGCTGGCTCGAGGCAATGACGTTGAGTTTGCGCAGACGATCGATGTCCTCGGGCAGCAGATTCTCCAAATGCTCAAGCGTATTATGGCCGTGCTGGGGCAAGCCGTAGAGCTCTGCCGCCTCCTCAAAGATATCGAGTGCGGCATGGATGGCGCCGTCGCCGATAACGTGGATGCGCACGGTGTGGCCGCGCTCGGCTGCCGCCAGGACCAGCTTGCGCATGCGCTCGACGGGAACCGTCAGGCGACCTTGATCGCCCGGGAAGCGCGGGTTGGTATAGGGATCGGTGAGATAGGCCGTGTGTTCGCTCGAGACGCCGTCGAAGAACTGCTTAAAACCAGGCGCCGAGAGCAGCGCGTTGTTCGCGTAGCGGGTCTGCAGTTCTTCTAAGCGCGATTGGTCATCCAGCAACGTGGGGAACAGATGGGCACGGATGCCCAGTTTGCCAGCTGCCTGCAGTTTGTCGTAGACGTCATCGCGGATAAAGTCGCAGCCCGGCATGGGCATGAGCGACATATCGCAGATTGAGGTGATGCCTTGCTTGGCCATACGCTTCATCTGGTCGGCGTAAGCGCTCGCGATGCGGTCCTCGCCCAGCCACTCCAGGCAGCGCGGCAGCAGCTGCATAGC
>DXZV01000047.1:6629-8376 GCA_019419485.1 Collinsella sp. | reverse complement strand
GCCGAGCGCCTCGAGTGCGCGGCTGTTGAGCCACAGCGTGTGCCCGTCGCCCGAGTACATAACGCAGGGACGATCGGGAAATGCCGCATCGAGGGAGGCCTTGGTAGGGTGCTCGGGCGGATCCCAGCGGTAATCGCGCCAACCCTGGGTCACGACCCAGGCGTCATCTGGCAAGCCTTTGGAAAACTCGAGCGCATGCTGCACCAATGCTGCCTCGGACGTGCCCATATCCATGAGCATGTACGGCGAGGAGCCAACCGAAGTATGGAAGAAATGCAGGTGCGCATCGTGGAAACCTGGGCAGACAAACTGCTCGCCGTAGTCGATAACCGGCGTGGCGGCAGGCGCGGCGGCAATCACGTCATCGGGCGCACCGACTGCGACGATACGGTCGCCTGCGATGGCAATCGCCAGCTCGCGGGCGGTATCGATGCCGTCTTGCGCGGTAAAGACGTTCTTGGAGCGGATAATCCGATCGATATGTTGCATGGGCATCCCCATCTCTGGCAGGAAATTCAACACCCCCGAGTGTACTCCCCCGCCCTTGTAACAAAACCCCAAGCGGCAAACGGCAACTTTACCAGCCCTAGCGGCAGGTGGCATACTGGAGAGAGCCTGTACGATTTTGCGATCAACCCAGCAAGGAGCAAATCGACCATGACGAAGACCAAGGCACAGCAGATTATGGCGGCGACCGAGGCTCGCGCGGCTGACGACGTCACCGCAGCCATCAAAGATATCGCTACCGAGTTTGAACCCTATATCATCAAGCAGCGCCGGCACTTCCATAAGCACCCGGAGCTGAGCCTTGCCGAGGAGCGCACGACCTCCGACATCGCCAACCAGCTCGACGCCATGAATATCCCCTACGAGCGTCCGCTCAAGACCGGCTTGGTGGCAACGCTTCGCGGTACCGCGTCGGATGCCTACCACGAGGACGGCACGCCGCGCCGCCGTATCCTGCTGCGCGCGGATATCGACGCCCTGCCCGTCACCGAGCAGACCGGCGAGGAGTTTGCCAGCGTCAACGAGGGCTGCATGCACGCCTGCGGCCACGACTGCCACATCGCCATGATGCTCGGCACGCTGCAAATCCTGCGCCATATGACCGACGACATCCACGGCGAAGTCCGCATCGTCTTCCAGCCCAGCGAGGAAAACGGCCAGGGCGCCAAGCTCATGATCGGCACGGGCGTGCTCGACGGCGTCGATGGCGCCTACGCCGCGCACATCTGGAGTGAGGTCGACGCCGGCACCGTGAGCTGTGAGCCCGGACCGCGCATGGCCAATACCGACTGGTTCCGCATCGACGTCCGCGGCACCTCGTGCCACGGCGCCATGCCCCAGCGCGGTCACGACGCCGTTATGGTTGCCGCCGAGATCGTCAACGCTCTGCAGACCATCGTTTCGCGCGAGATCAGTCCCTACGAGCCGGCCGTCATTACCGTCGGCGAGCTGCACGGCGGCACCGCGCGCAACGTTATCGCCGGCACGGCCTACCTCGCCGGCACGGTGCGCACCTACGGAGATTCGACCCACGAGGAAATGCCGGAGCTCATGCGCCGCATCGTGGAGCATACCGCGGCCGCCTTGGGCGCCGAGGCAGAGCTCACCGACTACACCATCGCCAATTACAAGGTCGAAAACGATGCCGCCTCGAGCGAGCGCTGCCGCCAGGCAGTAATCAAATGCCTGGGCCCCACCGGCCAAGGCCATTATCGCGGCACACTCTCGGGTGAGGATTTTT
>DXZV01000047.1:1921-6619 GCA_019419485.1 Collinsella sp. | reverse complement strand
GTACCTGCGCCGCGTACCGGGCGTGCTCGCCTTTGTTGGCACGCGCAACCCCCAGATTGGCGCCACGTACGCCCAACATTCTTGCTTCTACAAGATTGACGAGTCGGTACTGGCCAAGGGCTCCATGGTGGCCGCCCAATATGCCATCGACTTTTTGGCCGAGCCCACACAAGAAGAGCTCGACGGCCCCACGATTGCCGCGGTCGCCGAGACCAATCCCGACCTGGCAGCCAAACTGCGCTCTGCCAAGGCCACGGCCGCCGAGGCCCGCGACGCCATGCACGATGCCCGCACCGCCCGACACGCCGCAATCAAGGGCATCCACGACGCTCGCGCCGCCGCCCGCCGCGAGGAGAAGCACGACGAGTAGTCGATCCACGACTATCTCGCAGTCATAGCCGCATCGCGATATCAAAGCGGGGGCGGACGCTTCGGCACGTCCGCCCCCGCTTATTTGTCAAGCGCTATTTCTACCGTTTCTACCCCGTCCCCAAATGGCAGGTGGCAGGGTTACTCGTCCTGCGGGTCCTCGTCGGAGCTTGGCGCAGGCTCGGGCTCAGGTGCAGGCTCGGGCTCCGGTTCCGGCATGGGCGCGGGCTCAGGCTCAGGCTCAGGCTCAGGCACGGGCTCGGGCTCGGGCTCGGGCGCAGGCGCCGGCGCCGCAGCGGAATCGGATACGGGCGCTGCGTCGGCGCTAAAACCAGCCGGAGCAGACTTCTTCTCAAACGGCAGCACAAAAGTCAGGACGTCGTCCTTGTCCTCGTCGGCCCACTCGCTTGCGTAGCGCGCAACCCAATAGCCAACGGCACGGTGCTTGAGCATCTTGCCAAAGACCGTGAGGAATACCGTGACAAACGCCGTCAGCACCAAGAACAATACGAGCGTGATGCCACCGCCGGTAACAAGCGCCTCAATAGCCGTAGGACGGTAGTAGTAGCTATACATACCGACAGAGGCAATGGTGCCAAAGACGAACGTCAGGATCCAGGTGACAACGTTGGCGACCAGGCCCGTCAAAAACTCGGGAAGGAACGAAGCGCAGAACAGTTTGGTCTTGTTGTGCTTAAAGGCCGCCCAGACCTTATCGAGCGAAAACGCGCTCTCGACACGACCGGTCACCGCAAAGTGCATCACGGCAATGTCGGCGAACATCTTAAAGAAGACCCCCAAGACCGCCGTGGCAATCATAGCCAGGACAAGCAGGCCAAGCGAGCCGAACAGCGCTGCCTCGAGTGCATAAGAGCCGTAATACGAATACGAGCCCGCGGCGCCAATTACCACGCTCTCCACCAGCGAAAGCACTACACCGATAACGGGAATGGCAGCGATAACCTCGAGCACGACCGAGATAACGCTCGAAAAGACTCCGAGGCCAAACGACGTGGAACGCATGAGTGGACGATCCATACCGTCATCAACCTTGAGCGACAGATCGCGACCCCACTCAATACCAAAGCCGGAACCACACACGCTCGCAATGCAAGCTGCAAAAAAGCCGATGGCAGCCGCGATACCGCCGATAACGGGAATGAACAGCACGAGCACCGACACAACACAAATCAGCGCCGGCAAAAAGGCGATCTGGCACACGCGCTGCAGCACGCCCGGCGTCTTGGTCATGTCCTCAAACGCCTGAGCCACACAGCCCTTGGACGCATTCGCCACGGGCGGTTGCGGAACAAACTGCTGGGGCTGACCCTGAGGGGCAGAGGCTGCGGCACCGGCATTGGGGGCACCACACGCACCACAGAACTTATCGTTGTCGCCCATGGGGGCACCACACTGCGAACAGAACATCGAGATCATCCCTTCGTATCTTGAGCGAATCATCTGGATCGCAAACGATGTCTTTTGCATCATTATCACCCAATGTGGGGACAAATACTCCAACATGACGCATTTGCAATGCGCAGGGCGCTATTCGATTGTTTGATAAGCTCGACCGCGTTAGTTCGTTCCGCGGAAACCCTTGCCGACGATCTCGGAGCTGTCGACGATCGTGATAAAGGCACCCGGATCGATCTCGCGAGCGTAGCGACGCAGCTGCACGGCCTCGCGACGACTCAGCACGCTCATGATCACCGTCACGCACTTGCCCGAGAAAGCACCGTAGCCGCGACTGATAGTCGCCGTACGGTTGAGATGCTTGACGATAAACTCCTCGATCTTAAGGGGCTCGGAACAAATGACCGTGCAGACTTTGCGCAGGTGAATGCTCTCGATGGCCTTGTCGACCACAAGCGTCTTGGCAAACAGGCCGAGCACGCAGTACAGACCGACGCGCGGACCGTACAAGAAGGCCGCGATGGTCACGATGCCGATATCGACCAACAGCAGCGCACGGCCGATCTCAAGCGTGGTGCGGCGTTTGAGAATCATGGCGAGGATGTCCGTGCCGCCCGTCGAGGCACCAATATCAAAGACGATGGCGCTGCCGAGCGCCGGCAGAATCACGGCAAAGCACAGGTCGAGCCACATATCGCCCGTCATCGAGACATCGGTCGGAATAAAGAGCTCAAACAGCGAAACATAGGCGGACAGCGCAAACGAGGCGAAGACGCTCCACAGGATTGCTTTGCGCTCCAAAAAGATAAAACCCAAAACGACCAGGACCGCGTTGATAATCCACATAAAGACGCCGACGGGCAGGGTCGGAAACAGCGTGGACAGAATGACCGACACGCCCGAGGTGCCGCCAAAAGCAAAGTGATTAGGGGTTTTAAACGCGACGATGGCAAAGGCCGTGAGGATCAGGCCCAGATTGAGCTCGGCAAAAAAGCGCGGAAAGCCCGGCTCCTGGCTGCGCTTGCGACCAGCGCGCTCGCCCCGCTCGATAACATCGCGATCAACCACGCGCTCCATCGGCACCACGGGAGGACGATGCACCTCCTCGGCAGCACGCGATGCCGCCTCTGCCGCGGCGGCCTCAATCGCCCATGCCTTGCTTTCTGTTTCGTGCTCGTCGGCCATTACGGCAACCCCTCGTTAACAATTTGGAAACAATGCGCCCATTAGAGTAACGCGGAACGTGGGGATTGCAACCCCTAGTTAGACGAGCGGTATGACTACATCGGGAGCGTACAAAAACGGCCGGCCACGCTTTTGCTTGCGCGGTCGGCCGTTTAACGTTTTCGCAGATAAAACCTGCCAAAATAAACCTGTCCCTTTTTGGAAGGTTATTCGTGCTGGCTGGTGCGGTGCTCGTACTCCTCGGGGGTGATGACGTCCTCGATACGCAGGTTGACGCCCGCCACCTCAAGGCCGGTCATCGCGGCAAGGCGCTCGGTGACACGTGCCTTGACATCGTCGAAGATCGCGGGCGCATAGGCACCGTACTCGATAATGACGGAGATGTTGACGACCACGCGATTGTCATCGGTGACCTCGACCGTCACGCCCTTGGTCAGATTCTCGGCACCAAACTGCTCCTGCACAAAGTGCATGAGGTTACCCTTCATGCCCAGAACGTGCGGAACCTCGCGGGTGGCCATGGCAACGATCTTCTCGATCACACCGTTGGAATAGGTCAGCGAGTCCTCGGACTCGTCCGCTTCCTCGTCATCCTCATCCGCATCGGACTCGGCCTCGACGAGTGCCTCGTCCTCGAGCGTTACGTCCTCCGCCTCGGCGGCGACGGCCTCATTCGCCTCGAGCTCGGTATCGGCTACATCGACCTTCGTGTTAAAAGCCATGGTTCCTCCTTATGCCTGCCGCGGATGCGACAGTCGAATACATATTAGCGGCCGCTAAACAGACGGCCGAAGAAGTTGACGATCCCGTTCTCGCCGTCGCGAATTTGGCCGATCACAGCGCCGATCAGCACGAAGAATGCAATGACGAGCGTGTCCCACAGGCCCAACGTGAGCACCAACACGGCGAGGATAAAGCCGGCGACGGCGCCGAGCGTGGTGTTGGGATGACGCACAGCATAGCTCCAGATGGCAGCGCCCGTACCCTTGATGAGACCCATAGCCTCGTCAAAATCCGCGGCTGCCGCGTCTTGTAACTCGGTTGCCTCTGCTTTGGAATCAACAGGTTCGCTCGCCGACGTGGCGCTCTGGTCAATCGTCAGGCGCGGCGTACGAGCGGTCTTATCTTGATTGGTATCACTCACCGGAAACCTCCACGGTCTGGACGGTAGTCTTGGACGGCAAAAAACGGACACGCGCGGTCGTACCCGGCGTGCCGAGCATGGTGTCGCAGGCCTTCTCGATGCGCTGCTGCATCGAGGTGGCAAGAGCGGCAACGTCCTTATCATCGAGCGCGATGGCCTCGACCTTAAAACGGACGTGCGAATCGTCGGGGCCTTGGACGCGAGCCTCGACATGCTCGACCATCACGCGGTCGTCGCGCCCGGCAGCAACCCTGGCGCACGAAGAAAGCGCCGCAAGGGTAACCTCGATATTGCGCTCCCCCGCCGGATGCACGCAGGACGGCTCGCGACGGGCGAACATCAGGCGGAAAAAGCTCAGCAGTACGCCGATCGCCACGACGCCGGCGCACGCCGTCACGACGATGCGCGGCATGGGGTCGCGCATCAGCAGCATAAAGCGATACGTATACGGCCCCCAAAACTGGCAGACAAGCGTACCCAGCGCCACGATGGTGGCGGCAAGATACACGATCGCTAGGGCTCGTTTGAGTACGCGCACGCGGCGCTCCCTTCAAATCTCGGCTCTCGAAATGCAAAACGGTTCG
>DXZV01000047.1:1268-1911 GCA_019419485.1 Collinsella sp. | reverse complement strand
TTATAAAAGAGCCGGGTCCGGTGCTCTACGCACGCGGATCCGGCTCATCTATTCCACGAGGCTTGCATGCTCGCTTCATTATGCCCAGATATGCACGGCTCAATCCGTGCTGGCGCTACTCCTCCTCGAGGGCAGCGATGACCTCGTCGGTCATGTCCATGGTGCTGTAGACGTCCTGGACGTCGTCGAGCTCCTCAAGACGGTCGATGAGGCGCTGGACCTTCTTGGCGTCGGCGCCGGAAACCTCGGTCGGGGTGGTCGGGACCATGGTGGTCTCGGAGCCCTTGACCTGGACACCCTGCTCCTCGAGCGCCTTGGAGACAGCCATGACCTCGTTGGCAGCAGTCCAGACGATCCACTCCTCGCCGGCATCCTCGTAGTCCTCGCCACCGGCCTCGGCGATAGCCATCATGAACTCATCCTCGTCACCGGCAGCACCGTTGGCGATCATGGTCTCCTTCTTGGCGTTCTCATCCAGGATCTCCTTGGCGACGACGATCTGGCCCTTGCGCTCAAACTGGAAGGCGACGGAGCCGGAGGTGCCCAGGTTGCCACCAGCGTGGGAGAAGGCGGAACGGACATCAGCGGCGGTACGGTTGCGGTTGTCGGTCAGGCAGTCGACGTAGACGGCGACACCGGCGGG
>DXZV01000047.1:0-1258 GCA_019419485.1 Collinsella sp. | reverse complement strand
CTCGTACACGATGTTCTCGTAGACGGCGGCGTCAGCACCCGAACCAAAAGCCTTGTCGATAGCGGACTTGATCTTGTCCTTAGGCATGGACTGAGCCTTGGCCTTGGCAACGGCAGCGGCGAGGCTGGCGTTGTTCTCGGGCAGCGGGTCACCGCCGAGACGGGCAGCAACAGTGATGTTGCGGCTGAGCTTGGAGAAGAGGGCGGAACGCTTGGCGTCCTGCGCGCCCTTACGATGCTTGGTTGTGGCCCACTTAGAGTGTCCGGACATACGTGTCTCCTATCGGTTTCGACCTAAAGCCCAGCGCAGATGCTCGGGCAATATAAACAAACGTCGTTATGATATACCTACTAGCCTGCGAGATAAACCCCAAAATGAAGGCGTCGTGATGATGTCCCCTTTGGTGCAAAGAAACCTGACCCCAATGCACCAAGTTAGGACCAGAGGAAGTCGCTGCGGGTGACGGTGGCGCCGATGGCGAAGGGCATGCAGGCGATGACCGGATACAGGTAGCGCATGTAGGTCGAGCCGTTGCACGGACCAATCAGGCACACGGCGAGCACGCCCAACAGCGGCACCCAGATCGCCAGCGCACGCCATGAATGACGACGCAGCAGGTAGACCACCACGGCAATCATGATCCACACATAGGTGGCCGAGCTCATGGTGAGCGAAATAAACGGGATGCGCTGCACCGCCACACGGTACAGATTGATCAGGTGGTCACACCAGCGCACCACGTTGCTGTCAACCGGATGGAAGTCGAAGTACTTGAGGTTGTCGGGACGCGCCATGATCTCGGCACTACGCGCCGTGCTGTAGACCCAGGCATCGCGGGCACTCGGATAAAAGTAGCCGTAATAGTTATTGATGAGCGCCGAGATATAGCACTCGGGATCCTTTTTGAACATCTGCGCCCAGACCTCAAAATAGGCCTTGATGTCCTCCTGCGAGGCGTACTCGTTAAAGCAGTTCTTGACGGCATCGGACTTGTCAGGGTTGTAGCGGCGGCCCAGGTTCTCGTACTTGAGCACGCGATCGATCACGACGCGCTCCTCGTCGGTCACCAAACCGTCGCAGGGCGCCTCCACGATGGTGCCGTCCTCCTTTACCGTGGGGTTGACACCCGAGTTGAGGCCATCGTGCTTTTGAACGAAACGAGCCGTCTGCTGGAACGGAATCGAGAGAATTTCGCGCTTGGAGCCGGGCGTGATGTCGTGCGCCGGCATAAAGACCTTGGTGAAGTACATATTAGAGG
>DXZV01000046.1 GCA_019419485.1 Collinsella sp. | reverse complement strand
CTTCAATGCGATCGGTAACGTGTTCTCTAACCTTACGGCGTCGCAGGACACGCTTGACGAGCTTAAGAAGCAAAACGAGGAACTGACCTCTAAGGTTGCCGAGCTCTCCGAGGCTCAAAAGACCGCCGAGCGACTGGAGGGGCTGGTCGGCCTGCAGTCGACCTACAACCTCAAATCAACCGCAGCTCGTATCGTCGGCGCTTCGGGCGATGCCTGGACCTCGACCGTCACCATCGATAAGGGTTCTGCCGACGGTCTTACCATCAACATGCCTGTGACGAGTTCTGCCGGTGTTATCGGCCAGATTATCGAGGTCTCGGCCAAGACGTCCACCGTGCGCCTGATCGGCGACGAGAACTCGGGCGTGTCCGCTATGGTGCAGGACACGCGCGCCCAGGGCATGCTGCAGGGTCAGGCTGACGGCACGCTGCGTCTTGAGTACGTGAGCGTCGACTCCGACGTTAAGGTTGGCGACATCATCGTGACCTCGGGCATTGGCGGTGTGTTCCCCAAGGGCCTTCCGCTCGGCACCGTCTCGTCGGTTGAGAAATCGGCAAACGACGTGTACTACACCATTGTGGTGCGCGCTCAGACCACGGCCGAGAACAACGAGGAAGTGCTGGTCATTACCTCGCTGACCGACGAACAGTCGGCCTCGGATGAGGACGTGAACACGGCCAACAGCACGCCGCAGGGAACGTCGCGCGATGCTGCGACCAAGACGAAGGACGAGAGCCCGGATGACAGTTCCGACACGTCCGAGACGACCGATTCCGGCTCGAGCGAATAGGGGGCATGTCCATGGATCTACACGAGCAGGGGATGAGCTCCCGCACGTTTGTAATCGCCGCCATTGTGTGCGTGCTGCTGCAGGCAGGCCTGGCACCGCAGATCTCCATTGCGGGCGGTCGCGTCAACTTTATGATTATCCTGGTGTGCCTAAGCGTGTTCTCGGGCGACCCGACCCGTGCCGTCGTGTGCGGTTTTTGCAGCGGCTTGTTCTATGACCTTTCCGCTGCCGTGCCGGTGGGCGTTATGTCGCTCCTGCTGACCGTGGGTTCTTTTGCCCTGGTGCATAGCGCTGCCGGTCAGACGGGCGGTACCCCGAGTGCGCGCGGCATCACGGTGGGCGCCTTCGCGTTCGTCATTAATGTGATCTACAGCATCATCTTGCTGTTTATGGGTTTGGAGACGAGCTTTGTCGTGGCGATCTTCGGCCATGCGCTGCCGTCTTCGATCCTGACGGGTCTGGTTGCCATTCCGTTTTTGATGTCCGGCGTCGTGCCGCAGTCCGGTTATGGATTCTCCGCACGTGGCGGACGCCAGACGGGCATGCGCTTTAAGCCCAAGACCCGTAAGCTCAAATAGGGGAGGCTCGTAGATGTCTTCCCAGATGACGGTTATTATCGCCGGTATCGTGCTGGTTGTGGCCATCGTGGTCGCACTGGTCATCATGCGTCGCGGCGATTCTCGTTTTACCTACGATACGCAGCATGGAACGGCCCCGCGCGCCACCGAGGGCGAGGGCAATACCGCGGCGACCGCCTTTAAGGGCCGCTTCTCCATCCTCACCACGGGTGTGGGCGCGATGTTCGCGGCGCTTGCCGTCAAGCTGTGGGGCATGCAGATGGTCTCGTCGGACTATTACGAAAAGCAGGCTAATAGCAATCAGACGCGCACCGTTACCACACCCGCTGTGCGCGGCCGCATCCTCGACCGCAATGGCGTGGCACTTGTCCAGAACCGTCCCTCACTTGCTGTCGTGGCCTACCGCGACCTTGCCGAGGATGAGGTTCTGGTTCGCCATCTTGCCAACGTGCTCGGTATGCCCTACGTGGCGGTTCTGCGCAATATTCAGGACAATTCCGAGGGCGCCCAGAGCCTGCATACCATCGCGACGGACGTCCGTCGCTCCACGGTTGCCTATATCAAGGAGCACGCCGGCGAGTTCCCGGGCGTCAAGATTGCCGAGCGTACCGAGCGCCAGTACCCGTACGGCGAGACGGCCTGTCACATTTTGGGCTATACCGGCACCATTACCTCCGAGCAGCTTGAGGCCCAGAATAAGAAAACCTCTGGCGACGATGATGCTTCTGCTGGCCGGATTACGTACCAGTCGGGCGATATCGTGGGCCAGGCGGGTGTTGAGAGCTACTACGAAAACCTGCTGCAGGGTATTCGTGGCGAGCAGACCGTCAAGGTCGATGCCTCGGGCAATGTGACCGGTCAGGCCGGCGCCGTGCCCGCCAAGGCCGGCTCCGATATTAAGCTCACGCTCGACCTCAAGATCCAACAGGCCTGTGAGACGGCGCTGGCGAGCGCCATCGAGCTTGCCAAGACCACTGGCTACAGCAATGCCGGCAACGGCGCTGTGGTGTGCCTCGATCCCAACAACGGCGAGATCCTGGGCATGGCGAGCGAGCCCAAGTTCGATCCGTCCGTCTTTATCGGCGGCGTCTCAAATGACGTGTGGACCGAGCTCAATGATGACAAGGGTTCGCACCCGCTGCTCAACCGCGCCATTAGCGGACAGTACATGTCGGCCTCGACCATCAAGCCGCTCTCGGCACTGGCCGGTCTTGAGTTTGGAACCTACACTTCAACGCAGACAACCAACTGCACGGGCTATTGGACGGGCTTGGGCAAGGCTTGGGGCAAGCGCTGCTGGCTGACGTCTGGACACGGCACCATGACGCTGCAGTCGGGTATTGCCAACTCGTGCGACCCCGTCTTCTACGATATGGGCAAGGCGTTCTTTTATGACGAGCAACATTCCGAGGGCCTGCAGGAGGTCTTTCGTCGCTGGGGCCTAGGCAAGACCTGCGGTATCGATTTGCCGAGTGAGGGCGCGGGCCGTATTCCCGATGCCGAGTGGAAAGAGTCGTACTTTACCGACGCCTCTGCCGAGGACCGCAAGTGGAATGCCGGCGATATGACCAACATTGCCATCGGCCAGGGCGACATTTTGGTGACGCCTCTGCAGATGGCATGCGCCTACATGGGCCTTGCCAACGGCGGTAAGCAGTACGTGCCTCACGTGTTTTTGTCTGCCGTGTCGCGCGATGGCGACGGCGATGCCTATAAGTACAACGGCAAAGGCAAGAAGAAGCGCTTGGAGGCCAAGATCAACAGCGATTCGGATTTGGCTCTTGTTCGCAACGGCATGCACGACGTGATTTACACGGCATCGACGTCCCTGGCGGCTCACTTTGGCACCCTGACGCCGCAGGTATACGGCAAGTCGGGCACGGGCGAGAAAAGCGGCGAGGACGAATACGCGTGGTTCTGCGCCTATGCGCCGGCCGATGATCCCAAGTATGTCATCGCTACTGTCCTGGAGCAGGGCGGCGGTGGCTCAGATACCGCGATGCATGTCGTGCGCGACGTGCTCGGCGCGATTTATGACGAGCCCGATACCTCTTCGGCCTCGGGCGATTCTTCGGTTCGATAGGAGGTTGCGATGGATTTTTCTCCGGCGGATCTGTTCCGTTCAACCAAGACCGGCTCTCGCAGCAGCCTGGACCGCGTCAACAAGCAACTTTCGGCCTCGCGCGGTACGTTTCGCCAAAAGGTGCATATCGGTGTGCTGCTGGCTACCGTCGCGCTCGTTGCCTATGGCGCCATCATTATTTGGTCGGCGTCACAGTTTAAGGCCGACGCCTCATTCTCGCGCCACCTGCTGGGCATTGGCATTGGCGCGGTGCTTGCGGTGCTCGTCTGGCGTACCGATCTGCGCGGCATCTCTAACTTCTCGACGGCGCTGCTCGTCATTGACCTTATTGTGATCTTCTCGCCCAAGATTCCGGGCCTGTCCTATACAGGCGGTCTGGGCATGACGGGCTGGATCAAGATTCCCGGTATCGGCTTGACATTCCAGCCGGTTGAGCTTGCCAAGCTCATCACCATCTTCTTTATCGCCACGCTTGGCTCGCAGTATAACGGCCGCATCGATACCGTTCGCGACTACGTCAAGCTCTGCGGCATGCTGTCCATTCCGTTTTTGGCCGTCGTCGCCATGGGCGACCTGGGCTCGGGCCTGGTCGTGCTGGTCTCGGGCGCTATTGTCATCTGCATGAGCGGTGCACGCCGCGAATGGGTGCTGTCGACCCTGGCCCTGCTCGTGGGCCTGGTGGCCCTCGTCCTGGCGCTCGATTCGGTCTTTGATTCGTTGCTCGGCCACGATGTGCTCATCAAGCAGTATCAGATGAACCGCCTGACGGTCTTTATCGACCCCGATAATGCCGATTCGGACGATGCCTACAACCTGCAGCAGTCGCTTATCGCCGTTGGCTCGGGTGGCTTCTTTGGTAAGGGTTTGGGCCATGCGACGCAGTCGGCCGGCGGCTTTCTGCCTGAGTTCCACACCGACTTCGTCTTCGCCTTCCTGTCCGAGACCTTTGGCTTTTGCGGTTCCTTTTTGCTCCTATGCCTCTACGTGCTGCTGATCTTTTCGACGATTCGCGTCGCCTTTAAGTGTGAGTCGCTGTTCTTGCGCCTATCGTGTGTGGGCATCGTTGGCATGTGGGCGTTCCAGACCTTCGAAAACATCGGCATGTGCATCGGCATGATGCCGATTACCGGTATTCCGCTACCGTTTATTAGCTTCGGTTCGTCTTCGATGATGATTCAGCTGCTGACGGTGGGTATCGTACAATCCATATGGCGGCATCGTTCGGGCGCCGCGTAACCGCTGGAGGGGTTTGCTATGATAATTCCCGTAGATAAGCTGACCCGCGCTTTTAAGATGGGCGCGTCCGTTAAGAAGGATTCCGATACGCCGGTGCGCGTCTCGGTCTATCTGGATTCGTCCGCCTCGCGCTTTCTGGCCGAGACGGTGCGTGATGCCTTTGTGCCGCAGACGACCTCGGGCATTGTGCGCGTCGAGCGTCTGGGGGAGGAGCGAATTGCTCCAAAGACCGATACCGATGTGGTACTGGTGCTCTCGTGCGGCTCCGACCGCTTGGAGAGTGCCGTGCAGGAGCTCGTGATCGCCGGCGCGCCCGTGTGCGTGCTTGCCGAGTCTGCTGTGGAGGTGCCGTTTATCGAGGAGTCCACGCCCATGCTCGGCGTGGTGGCGGCAACCGATAAGACGTATCTGCTCGAGACGCTTGCCCGCTGGATTCTCGATCGCACCGAAAAGGAAACGGCTTTTGCGGCGAACTTTGCCTTCATGCGCATCGCGGCGGCCAATCGTATCATTACCTCGTGCGCGCTCACCAATATGGCGACCGGTGCGCTGGTGTTTTTGCCGGGCGCCGATTATCCCGTTATGGCGCTGGCTCAGGTGGGCATGCTCTTTGAGCTCGCTGCCGTCTTTGGACGCGGCATTAAGCCTGAGCGCGGCTACGAGGTCGCGGGCGTGCTTGCCGGCGGTCTTGTGATCCGCGCGGTCACCCGTGCGCTCGTCAAGCGGACGCCGCATATTGGGTTTGCCGTCAAGGCGCTCACTGCTGCCGCGGGCACCTATGGCATGGGCCGTGCGCTTGTTTCGCTCTACGAGCGCGATGTCGACTACAGCCGTGCCAACGAGGTGGTCACTGCCACGTTCTCCCGCGTTCGCGATCTGGTGACCACGGTCGCGGGCGCTACCCGTCCTATGGCGTCCTACCAAGACGCATCCGATCTCGCTGCTTAGGGGTTTTCCGTTGCGCGTTCCGTATCAAGACTGCTTTCATTTAATTGAGCCGCTGCTCGCCAAGGTCGAAAAGCCGAGCCGCTATATCGATCACGAGTGGGGCACGCTTTCCAAGGCCGATGCCGACTACCGTTGCTGCCTGATCTACCCGGATGTGTACGAGGTTGGTTTGCCCAACCAGGGTATCGCCATCCTCTACAACATCCTTAACCAGGCCGAGGGCATCTCCTGCGAGCGTGGCTATGTGCCGTGGCCCGATATGGGTGACGCCATGCGCGAGGCAGGCATTCCGCTGCTCTCGCTCGAGGGTGCAGCGCCGGTCGCTTCGTTTGATATCGTCGGCCTGCATGTGCCGCACGAGATGGCGGTGACGAACTTCCTCGAGGCACTCGACCTCGCTGGCATTCCGCTGTTAGCGGCCGACCGAGGTGAAGACGACCCCATCATCATCGCCGGCGGTCCCTCGGTGTACAACCCCGAGCCGTACGCGGCCTTCTTCGATGCCATCCTCATCGGCGAGGGCGAGGAATCGCTGCTCGAGACCTGCCAGCTGCATCGCCGCCTGCGCGACGAAGGAGTCCCGCGCGAGCAGATTGTTGAGCAGCTTGCATCCATTGCCGGCAACTACGTGCCGTCGCTCTATGAGGTTCGTCACGACGAGCCCTGCTCGCCGCATGGCTACACCGTGCCGCGTGAGGGCAAGGATGCGCCGACCGTGGTCTACAAGCGCGTCGTCGAGGATTTCGGCGCCACGAATCCGCTGTCGCAGTCGTGCGTGCCCTATGCGCAGCTGGTTCACGACCGCCTGTCTATCGAGATCCTGCGCGGCTGCGCCCGCGGCTGTCGTTTTTGCCAGGCCGGCATGACGTATCGCCCGGTGCGCGAGCGCTCGGCCGACCAGATCGTCTCGTCGGTGATTCAGGGTCTGGAAAAGACCGGCTATGACGAGGTGTCGCTGACCTCGCTCTCCACGACCGACCACTCCTGCATTCGCGACGTGCTCGGCAGGCTCAACCGTCGCCTGGAGGATACGGGTATTCGCGTGTCTATTCCGTCGCAGCGCTTGGATTCGTTTGGCGTGGATATGGCCGAGTCGGTCGCCGGCGAAAAGAAGGGCGGCCTGACGTTCGCGCCCGAGGCCGGCAGCCAGCGCATGCGCGACATCATTAACAAGAACGTGACCGAGGAGGACCTGGACCGTGCCGCCAAGGCGGCCTTCGAGGCCGGCTGGAACCGCATGAAGCTCTACTTTATGATGGGCCTTCCCGGCGAGCGCGACGAGGATATCGTGGCCATCGCCAATCTGGCCGATCACGTGCTGGAGCTCGGTCGTTCCGTGGTGCCCAAGGCTCGTCGCGGCTCGATTTCGGTGTCCATCTCGGTTTCGGTCTTTATCCCCAAGGCTGCCACGCCGTTCCAGTGGTGCCCGCAGCTCGACTACGACGACGTCAAGCGTCGCCAGAAGCTGCTTGTCACGAGCGTTCGCAACCGTGCCGTCCGCGTGCATTACCACGATGCCGAGACCTCGCTCATCGAGGCCGCGCTGTCCCGCGCCGGTCGTGACATGACGCCCGTCATCATCGATGCTTGGCGCGCGGGCTCTCGCTTTGACGCCTGGGTAGAGCATTTCTCGCTCGATAACTGGAAGGAGGCTGCTGCCAAAAACGGCATCGACCTCAATGAGCTCGTGCACCTGCCCTACGAGTTGGACTGGCGTCTGCCGTGGGAGCACGTGAGCCCCGGCTGCACGCGCGGCTTCCTCGAGCGCGAGTACCGTCGCTCGCTCGAGGGTGTCACGACTCCCGACTGCACCCGCACGTCGTGCACCGGCTGCGGGATCTGCCCCACGCTCCACGCCAAGAATGTATTGATGGGTGATCGCGCATGAGTGAGCGCCTGACCGACAACCCCACGCTCTTTAGGCTTCGTGTTCGCTACGGCAAGCGCGATCGCCTTAAGTACCTGGGCCATCTCGAAGTAATCCATACCATTGAGCGCATCGTGCGCCGTGCAGGACTTCCCTATGCCGTCACGCAGGGCTTCTCTCCGCACATGCGCGTGGGCTTCTCTTCGGCGCTACCGGTTGGTACGTCGTCGACCTGCGAGTGGTATGACCTGTTTATGACCGAGTTCGTGGCGCTCGACGAGGCGTTTGAGCGCCTGTCTGCGGCGTCTCCGGCCGATCTGGCACCCATCGAGGCAGCGTACATCGACGTGCGCACGCCGGCGTTGACGGCGCAGCTCACGCGCCTGTCGTATCGCATCGACCTACACTTGGATCCCGAGGCGCCCGTAAGCGCCGACGAGGTGCGTCGTGCGATCGACACGCTGCGCGCGGACCATGGCATCGACTACGCGCGTGGCAAAAAGAGCAAGCGCTTGGATTTGGATCACACGCTCGTGGGCTATGAGCTTACGGCGGGGGAGTGCCTGGACCATTTGGTGCTCATGCTCGACACCCATGCCGACAACGAGGGCTCCATGCGTCCGGAAATTTTGCTTTCTGCAGCTGATGTTTTGTTGCAGGGCTTGACCCCGGGCGTGGATGCACCTATTGTTTCCACCGGTATGCAAGACCTCGTGACCATCTGCTCCTACGATGTCGAGCGTCAGAATCAAGCATGCGAGGACGACGAGGGCCGACTCGTCAGCCCCATACCTGTGCGAACTTGTGGATTTGCTCCACATACTCGTTGACGGGGGTATTTTCGCCTGCTACTATATTCGGCTGTTGCACTAACTGATGCATGAAGGGCAAGTAAACATGTACGCAATCGTTAACACGGGCGGCAAGCAGTACAAGGTCGCCACCGACGATGTCATCACCGTCGAGAAGATCGAGGGCAATGAGGGCGACAAGGTCACCCTGCCGGTCATCTTCCTCAACGATGGTAAGAAGATCGTCACCGATCCCGACAAGCTGGCCAAGGCCAAGGTTACCGCTCAGATCGTTGAGCAGTTCAAGGGCGAGAAGCAGCTGGTCTTCAAGTTCCACAAGCGTAAGCGCTATCGTCGTCTGAAGGGTCACCGTCAGCAGCTCACCAAGCTGAAGATCGTGAAGGTCCAGGCTACGTCCCGCGCCAAGAAGGCTGTCAAGGCAGAGGCCGAGGCTGTTGCCGAGGCTCCCGTCGCCGAGTAGATTACACTCGTAACGAAAGAGTAGGTATACACAATGGCACACAAAAAAGGACTCGGTTCCTCCCGTAATGGCCGTGACTCCCGCGGTCAGCGCCTTGGCACGAAGCGCTATGCCGGCCAGACGGTAACCACGGGCACGATTCTCGTCCGTCAGCACGGCACGCACATCCACCCGGGTGAGAACGTTGGCCGTGGCAAGGACGACACGCTGTTCGCGCTGGTCGACGGTACCGTTGAGTTCCACAAGGGTATCAAGCACAGGGTCAGCGTACGCCCGCTCGCGAACGCGTAATTTACCCTTCATAGAGCACATATGTGGGAGGCACTTGAGTTTTAGGATTCAAGGGTCTCCCTCTTTTTGTAGGAGGCGATTCTGTTGTCACAGTTCACCGATATCAGCCGCATTAACGTGTGCGGCGGCGACGGCGGAGCCGGATGCATGTCGTTTAGGCGCGAGGCATTTGTCCCCAAGGGCGGCCCCGATGGCGGCGACGGCGGTCGTGGCGGCAATGTTGTCATCCAGGCCGATGCTCAGCTGTCTTCGCTGATCGATTACCGTTTCAAGCATCACTTCCGCGCCGAGCGCGGCACGCATGGGCAGGGTGCCCGTCGTAACGGTAAGAGCGGCGAGGACCTAATTTTGAAGGTTCCCATGGGCACCGTGGTGCGTGAGCTCGACCCCGAGACGCAGACCCCGATGTTCGAGATTGCCGATCTGGTGCACGATGGCGAGCGCGTTGTCGTGGCACCCGGCGGTGCCGGTGGCCTGGGCAACACGCACTTTGTGACGTCGGTGCGCCGCGCGCCCGCGTTCGCTCAGCTGGGCGAACCGGCCGAGGAGCACTGGATTGAGCTTGAGATGAAGCTAATGGCCGATGCCGCACTCGTGGGCTTCCCCTCAGTGGGCAAGTCCTCGCTTATCGCGCGCATGAGTGCCGCCCGTCCCAAGATCGCCGACTATCCGTTTACAACGCTCGTGCCGAACCTCGGCATGGTGCGTGCCGGTGAGTATTCTTACGTCGTTGCCGACGTTCCTGGTTTGATCGAGGGCGCAAGCGAGGGCAAGGGCCTGGGCCATCAGTTCCTGCGCCACATTGAGCGCACGGCGCTCATCATGCATGCCGTTGACATGACGGGCGGGTTTGAGGATCGCGACCCGGTTGAGGATTACCGTATCATCAACCGTGAGCTCGAGCAGTATGGCGCCGAGCTTTCGGAGCGTCCGCAGATCGTCGTCGCCAACAAGTGCGATGCGCCGGGCACGGCCGACAAGATTGCCGACCTCAAGCGTGCGGCACTCGACGACGGCCATATGTTCTTTGCCGTGTCCGCCGTGACGGGCGCCGGTCTCAATACGCTGATGCTTGCCGTAGGCGAGCAGGTGGCTAAGCTTCGCGCCGAGCTGGCGGTCTCTGATGAGCCGGTCGATCTGCGCGACGAGGAGTGGGAGCGCCGCCGTCTGCAGCGCGAGAAGCGGTTCCGCATTGTCCAGGAAGAGCCCGGCGCCTTCCGCGTGGTCGGTCGTGCCATCGAGCGCATGGTCATCCAGACCGACTGGGAAAACGAGGAAGCCGTCATCTACCTGCAGCATAAGTTTGCGCGTATGGGTGTTGACGACGCGCTCGAGAAGGCCGGTTGCCATGCGGGCGACGAGGTCCGCATTTGCCAGCGCGCCTTTGACTTTGAGGGCGCTGAGGACTTCTCGGAGTACGAGGAGCTCGAGGACGCTGGCGATGACGTTGCCGTTGAGGCCCTTGACGTGACCGATGCTCCGGATGAGGGCGTCGAGGCTATCGATGCGGCGGATGCCGCGGACGATGCCGAGACCTCGGAGGGCGAGTAAGCCATGTCGCTGCGCGGTGGAATCGGTTTGCCCGAGCTGCCCATAAAAGAGGGCAAAGAGTTTCGGCTTGGCATTATGGGC
>DXZV01000045.1:4673-10786 GCA_019419485.1 Collinsella sp. | reverse complement strand
CCTCGGTAAGTGTCGCGGCAACAGCCAGCGTCTGACGCTTCGAAGCACCCCTCAAATGCGGTGCGATCGATGCCGAGTAAAGCGCAAAGCGCGAGGAGATTGCGGCCACACTTGCGACAATCGATGCCGCAGGCACACCTGCCAGCCACAGGTTGCAGACCATAAACTGGCCGCTACCCGTCACAAACGTGCTGCTCAGAGCAAAAACCATCCAGGGCTCCATTCCCGTCTGCGCCATAATCATTCCGCACGGCGCGCCTATCGCAACATAGGTGAGCATCACCGGCCAAACGGTTTTAACGATTTTGAGCACCATAGCGTTCCTCGTCCCGACAAGATTTCCGAGCCGCGTTCAACGACACGACAGAACCATCGCCCGATGGCAACCGAGTTCACCTACAATTGCCACCGGATCGAAAGACACAGAAAGACACAACTTTTTAGGAAGTCATTATGACAGCTATCGATCGAACGCGGGCTGCCGCGGCCTTCAAGACCTACACCGATGCCTACGATGCCGCCAATCCGCGTATCGCGCTTAAAATCGAGCATACGTACCACGTTGCCGAGGCATGCGATGCCGTGGCGCGCGAACAGGGCTGGTCACCTCAGGACATTGACCTAGCGTGGCTTTGCGGCCTGCTGCACGATATGGGTCGCTTTGAACAGCTGCGACGCTGGGATACGTTTAAGGATGCCGAAAGCGTGAGCCATGCGGCGTTGGGCGTCGAGGTCCTCTTTGGCAAAACACCTGCAGATGCGCCCGCGGTAACAAGTATCCGCGACTTTATCGACGATCCGGTAGAAGACGAACTCATTCGAGCGAGCATTGCCTATCACAGCAATTTCCGTCTGCCCGCGCAGCTCGGCGAGCGCACGCGGCGCTTCTGCGATATCGTGCGCGATGGCGACAAGATCGACATCATGCGCACCATCGCCGACAGTACCGTCGACACCATCCTCAAAGTGAATGAGGACGCGTTTCTTGCCAGCCACTTCTCGGCACCGACGCTGGCCGCCTTTGACGAGCACCGCTGCGTCACGCGCGATGAGCGCAATGAGCCCGCGGACTACTTGGTGGGGCTTATCTGCTTTATGTTTGAGCTCGTCTATCCGGCAAGCCGCGCGCTGGCGCGCGGGCAGGGCGATATCTACCGCCTGCTCGACGCACCCTTTGGTATCACGCGCCCCTTCACCGATCCCGCCACGCAAGCGACCTGGGAGCGCCTAAAGGACGAGCTGCGCAGCTGGCTGGCAAGTGCCTAGCACTCAAGCTGGGCCAGCAGCTCCTCAACGACCTCGACGGCGTCGCCGACGACCTTGTACTGGGCGACGCCAAAGATGGGAGCATCCGGGTCCTCGTTGACGGCGATGATGCACTCCGCCCCACCGATGCCGGCAAGATGCTGGATGGCACCCGAGACACCAATGCTCACGAGGAGCTTGGGCGAAACCGACACGCCCGTCTGGCCAATCTGGTGGCGATACTCCAACCAGCCTGCCTCCACAACGGGACGCGTGCAACCAAGCTCGGCACCCAAGGCATCGGCGAGTTTTCGCATCAGGGGCAGATTCTTCTTGGAGCCGATGCCGCGGCCCACCACGACCAGGCGCTCGGCATCGGCAATTGATGCCTGCTGCCCCCACTCCTCGGCGGGAATCGAGATCTCGACACGGGCCTTAACATCATTCGCAAGCGATACCTGGGTAATCGTGCCAGAGCGGCTGTAGTCAAACTTGGGTGCCCCAAAGATGCCGGGGCGCACCGTTGCCATCTGCGGCCGATGATTGGGGCAGATAATGGTGGCCATCAAGTTGCCGCCAAACGCCGGGCGGGTCTGCTGCAGTAGACCCGTCTCCGTATCCATCGAAAGCACCGTACAGTCGGCCGTAAGGCCCGTCTGCAAGCGTACGGCCACACCGGGCGCCAGCTCACGACCAAAGGCGGTCGCGCCGTACAGAATGGCCTCGGGTCTGCGCTCGGCCACCAAATCGCAGATGAGACGAGCATAGATCTCCGCATCGTTTTGGCGCAGTCGCTCGTCGCGGCAGACCACGACCTCGTCGGCACCGGCGCAGACCAGATGTTCCAGGTCCTCAAGCGAGCCCTCGGGGCCCATGCCGGCCAATGCCACCAGACGGCAACCGCGAGCATCGGCAAGCTCGCGCCCCTTACCCATGAGCTCGTAGGCCACCGGAGCCACGACATCGTGATCGTCGGTCTGAACGAATACCCAAATGTCTCGATACGCATCGAGGTCAACCGCGCCGGCGGCCTCGTCGCGCTCGATCGAAATGGCATTGACGGGGCAGGCGTCGACGCACCCGCCGCACAAGATACAGCCGTCGGTCACATGGGCGCAGCGGTTGGGGCGCTCGCCCTCCATCACAATGCCACCCGAGGCACAGGCGCGAACGCAGCGGCCACAGCCAACGCACGCCTCGCTATCGATTATCAGTCCGCTCATCTATGCCATCCCCTCGATAATCTTGGCAAGCTTTGCCGCCTGCTCGACCGGCGTGCCCTCGATGGCCTCGCACGTTTGGTCGCGGTCGGGCACAAATGAGCGCACGACCTGCGTCGGCGATCCGGTAAGGCCGCAACGCGAAGGGTCAGCATGTACATCGGCAGCACAGACCACCCGCACATCCGCATCTTCGGCCGCGCGAATGCCGGCGATGCTCGGCATGCGCAGCTGGCCGATCTCCTTGGCGGTCGTCATCGCGCACGGCATCTCCAGATAGACCGTCTCCTCGCCGGCATCGCAACCGTGAACGAGCGAAAGCGCACCGCACGTCGTAAAACCTGCGCTCTGCACGCAGCTCACATCGGTCACGCAGGGAATCTCGAAGGCGCCGGCCAGCTCGGGGCCAATCTGGGCGGTATCGCCATCTACCGCCATCTTGCCGCAGATGAGCAGGTCGAAGTCCTCGTCGAGCGCCTCGATACCGCATTTGAGGGCATAGGTGGTCGCCAACGTGTCCGCGCCCGCAAAGGCGCGATCGGTCAGCAGCAGCCCATCGACACCACCGTCACGCGCACATCCATGCCAAAGCCGATAAAGTCGTCCTTGAGCGCCAGCGCGCATTCGAGGGCACTTGCATCGAAGGGATTAATGACCGCCTGCTTGCCATCACGCACGATGGTATTGGTTTTGGGGTCCATCTTGACCTCGGTGCTTCCCGGTACCGCCTTGACGCACACCACCATATGGAAATCGCTCATCTTCACGCGCCCCCTTTCTGGACGAGTTCATCCAAGAGCTTCTCCGAAAATAGGTTGCCACGACCCAGCTGCCCGGCAGGATCGAGCTGCAGCTTGAGTCGAGCCGATTCGACCATGGCCTCGTGGCCGTACATCGTCTCCAAAAAGCCCGCTTTGATCTTGCCGACGCCGTGCTCGGCAGAGACGGCGCCGCCCATAGCCGTTACCTCCGCAGCCCACCGGGCAAACAGCTCACCACCGCGACGGTAGTCCTGCGCATCGCGCGGCAGGATATTCACATGCAGATGGTTGTTGCCGATATGTCCCCAGGCGGCAGACTCAAGCCCGCTTTCGGCCAGCGTGCGGCGATAGAAGGCAACGACATCGGCCAGGCGCGCGTTGGGTACCGACATATCCGACCCCAGTTTGGTAATGGTGGGGTCGGTGCGGCGACGCTCATCGATGAGCATGTTGACACTCTCGGGGACGGCGTGGCGGAAGAACCGCTGGCATTCGCGATCGACCTCGGTGCGCGCAACCCAGGTCGCGTCATCGCGGCCGCCCGCAAGCTCCAAAACCCATCCCAGGTGGTACAGCTCCTCAGTCGCTTGAGCCTCGTCGTCGCAGTCGAGTTCCACGTAAATACAGACCTTTGCCTCATCGTCGAGTGCCGGCAGCGAGGCAAACGCGGTCGACTGCTCGCGCTGGCGGCGAAGGATATCCAAGGCGCCGGCATCGAAATACTCAATAGCGGCGGCATGGGACAGCACGGGGCGCACGGAATCGGTAAAGGACACTGCCTTGTCCTCGCTGTCGAAAAAGCAGCTCACGCCCCATACGACCGAAGGTGCCGCCTGCAGGGCGATCTCGAGCTCGGTAATGACCCCGAGTGTGCCGCATGCACCGATAAAAAGATCGATGGCGTCCATGTCGTCCGAAACGAAATAACCCGACGCGTTTTTGGTCTTGGGCATGGTATAGCCGGGAAGATCCAGCTCAAGCGCGCGGCCCCCTGCCGTCACGAGCGACAAGTGGCGTGCGTCAGCGTGTGCCCGACCTCGATGAAGCTCGAGCAGGTCGCCGTCCGGCAGTGCCACGTGAAGCCCCGTAACGTGCGGGCGCATGGGGCCATAGGCATAGCTGCGGGCACCGGAGGCATTGCACGCTGCCATGCCACCCAGGCAGGCAGATGCCTCGGTGGGATCGGTGGGAAAGAACTGCTCGGGAGCTGTCTGGAACTCCTCATAGGCCTCAAGCGATGCCTGATCCCAGCCAGCGGTCGGCAATGCCTTCTTGCCCAGCTGCTTGCGTAACTCAGAAAGCACGACGCCCGGCTCCACGCGCAGCAGAAAACGGCCTTGCTCGTCGCGGCGAAGACCCAGGTAGCGATTCATACGAGAAGTGTTGAGGATGTGGCCGCCGTGGGGCACGGCACCGGCAGCCAGACCGGTCCGAGCACCCTGGACCGTTATCGGAACATGCTCGGCATGGAGCTTTCGCAGAATGGCGCGGACTTCGTCCTCCGTTGTCGGAAACGAGATACTCGACGCCTCGCCCGATGTGCGAGATTCATCGCGACCATATTCTTCGAACTCGTCGCTGAAGGGTTTGATGGCTGCAGACACGCAAACTCCCCCTTTAGTTAACTACAGTATTTGCAGGGAGATGTTACCGCATCGTTTCGTCGACGTGACTGAGACCGTCTCCATAATTGGCGAATTTTACGTTTGTGCAATTCGGCAAGCGGCGGCGTTTTCTCGGCAGGCGCTCTATTTAACGCGCTCCTTCCCATCACTGCCATGCATGCAATTGGCGCTCGAAAAAACTTGAGATATTTTTTAGCATCTCTCACCTGCGGCGATGTAAACCCGTCAAGCATTTGGTCAGAAATTGGTCAAGTTGCGGCTGATACGGTCGGCATCGACAGCCAGAGCCAATAGAAGGTTTGGCCCAAAAGCAGGGAGGTTCCCATGGCATATTACTGGCCCCAGTATGGCGTCGCCATCGAAGTTGACGATGACCCATATCTTCTGCCCTTCGACGAGGAGGCGTTTCCCGATGCGGTCGTCTATCACGTCACCACCGACGTGATTTGCGATCCCGAATCGTTTTCGGCACTCGCCCACCATATCGCCCACATCCACGACATCAAACTCGACCCAAACTTCGACGAGCTCATCTACTCGCGACGTCTCATGCTCCACATGCTCTTTGGCGCCGATCCGTCCACGTTCGCGCGCGTCTATACCACTAAGGATGCCGCATGAACGCACGGAAGCGGTCGAGCCCCCTGGGGTCAAAACATCGAAAAAGGCTCGGCATCGTCTGCTTGGCCATCGCCTGCGCCCTTATCGCCGTCGGCCTTTACGCCTGGCAGTCAAAGCCTGTCGCCGAGACGGGCGCCTCGGTCACAGCGGCAGAGGGTAAGTCGCGCCAAGAAATCCAGGACGAGCTCGATGCCATCGTCCGCGACAACATGATGACAATCTCGGTCGCACCGGTCGCCCAGCTACAAAAAGGCGGTAAGCTGCGCGTCAACGTACAAAACGTCCAGGATAACAAGTTTCCCCAGCGTTTCCGCGTGATCCAAAACGACGAGACCATGTACGAATCCGGTGTGGTCGAGACCGGCAAGACAATCGAGACGTGCCCCGCCGGCGACATCAAAGAAGGCGAGGCATACATCGAGATCCAGGCACTCGATGCCAAGACCCTCGACAGCCACGGCAATCCGACACGTGTCAAGGTACGGGTTGAGCAAGCCGAGAACTAGCTTTTTCGGCCGACGCGGCACCGCACGCAATTCACCAGCATTCGTCCAATCATCGCGGGGACGGCCCGCGGCGAATAGAAAGGAACGACCATGGACATCACCAGGAACATGAACGGAGCCAGAGCGCTCGTCGTG
>DXZV01000045.1:0-4663 GCA_019419485.1 Collinsella sp. | reverse complement strand
CTCGTCGTGGGCGCAGGGCTCGCGCTCGCAATGGGCGCCGCCCCGACGCCAGCTCTGGCAGCCGGGCGCGTTGGAACCACGAAAGTAATGGTCAGGACCGAGATCGACAACGTAGAGTTCAAAGTTCCGACGGTTATTCCCTTCGTCGCCAAGGCCGACGGCACGCTTCAGGGCCCCTCAGAAGACGCGACCACCATCGACAATCATTCGGCCTACGGCATCCATGTCACCAACATGAAGATCGACGCCATGAGCACCTGGACCATTGCCGCCGACGCCAAGGCCGGAACCGCGCAGAACTCCATCGACTTTAAGGTCGGCCCCGACGGCGCACTCCAGAACGCCAGCGCCGCAATGCAGGGGACGGGCCTCGATCTTTCCAAGAATGCAGCCTTCGACATGGGCTACCAGGGCATTGCCGGCGGCACGGACAAAATAAAGCTCAAGACAAGCGGAAACGTCGCCCGCGTCACGCGCGACATCTTCCACGTAACCGGCGAAGGCGATCAGGTTGCAACGATCACCTGGACGGTCGAGCCCGGTGCGCACACGGCATAAGGCCGTCGCCCTGGCCGCCGCCGTCAGTATCCTAGCGTTTGGGCCAGCCATGGCCTTTGCCCAGCAAGAACAGGCGCAGGCCGCCACGCAAGTGACGGTCGACCTCTCGGAGCTCGACCGCGGCAACCGCGAGGAACCGTTGGCACAGACAGACGACAGACGATGGCTCTTGACAGCAGGCGCCACGGCAGCAGGCGCGGGAACCGCCGGCCTCGGTCTGCACATCAAACGCAACCAGAAACGAAATACAGACAGGCCGCACTAAATTAGCTAAGGAGACCCCATGGCATCGAAGAACCTTTTGCCCGTCGTCGCACTCTGCGGCGCGCTCGCAACCGGAACGCCTGTCGCCGCTTGGGCGATCCCCGTCATGGCAGGCTCCTTACCAGCAGCCCTAAGCTCCGCACCAAATCCGTCGAGCGCCATTGCGTGCAAGCGTTTTTCGATCGCACAGGCCGCAATCTCAACCTCGGGATGCCTTCGTCGTAATACGGACGGCTCGATAGTCGTGGATATCAATCGTTCGAACAAGGCAAACGGCTCCCAGGCGGGGTGCGCCGTCTGCACGTGGCGCTCGATTGTGCTCGATGCAGATGGCGATCCGTGCGATTTGGGGTTGCGCATCGATATCGCTTCGGTCGATGACTCGGCGAACGGAGCGAAGGTCGCCTTCGACGGTGCGTTTTTCGAGAAAGGAGGCGGTATATGTCTGGGCTGCGCCGCCGCGAATGCAGACGATGTGCAGCCCACCCTCTCATTCACGGCATCGCTGCGACTGACCAAGGCGGACACCGATGCCATCGCGGCGGGAGAAGCGTCCCTGCTGTTCTACGCCGCCAGTACCGAAGACACAGACATTCATTTCGAGAAGCCGGCCGGATCGCTCAGCCTTACGCGCGGGACGGAGGCAGGCCCTATTGCGATCGATACCCACACGCTAGGCAGGCAACGCATTCTTGCCGACCCGGCGCTTCTCGAGATGGAGTGGAACGGATCCGGAGCCGTCGGGATTGTCCCCTCCGCGCTTGACGCCAAGACGCTCCCCTCAAACGACGAACCCATCAACGCAACCATACAAGAAGAGAGCACGGACAAAGAAGCAGGTGCGGGCGACACGCCGTCGCCGACAAACAGCGTCCCAGCTTCTTTCGAAGCACCGAATGAGCCCGCTACCGGTCCAAACGATCCCGAGCTCGCGGACAGTCTGGGGCTTGCTGATCCTCAGGAGATCGATGAAGGTAACTGCTGCGTGCTTGCCGCCCTCGACCACACAGAGGTCATCGATGCTGCAAACATCGAAGTTGCCGCCGCCAATCAGCCCGTCCGCAAGTCGGCCATCATCGCATTTCCCGAATCCATCGAAGTCGTCTATTTGCCATCGGGCGAGGTCGTGGCCCCAACGCTGCTCACCTTGTTGGGCGCCAAGAATACTCGAAACGAAATTAAAAAGGTCACGGTTGTCGACCCTGCAACCACCGCTAAACTGCGTCTATACGCCGTTGCCCCAGACGGAGGCAAGACCTTGGAATTCGATGGCGACACACTTCTAGCCTGGCGACGTCTGGACATTATGCAAGACGTCTCGTATCAGATCGAACTCGAAGGGTTTGATCGTGCCCGCGATGCCAATATCATCGCCGCGGCTATTGAATCCCCGCAGCGGCTTATGACACTGCGCTTTGACTACTACCCCTATGTCCCGACAACCACCTGAGGCTTAAATGCTGCGCATCATTCCTAATACCACTTATATAACGTATTAGATGAGTCGCGATGTGCCTCGCATTTCGTTCTGCTACGATTGCCACGTTGGCATCAATACAGGAGGGCTCATGCCGGGCTTGGGAACAGTCATCAACGTTGTGCTTTTAGTTGCGGGCGGTCTTTTGGGATTAGCGGGCGGCCGCTTCATTACACCGTGCATCCAAGACACGCTCATGAAAGCATCGGGGCTGTGCGTCCTGTTTATCGGCCTGGGCGGCACCATGCAAAAGATGCTCGTCATCGATGGAAAGGCGCTGTCGACCACCGGTACCACCATGCTCATCGTCTCATTTGCGCTCGGTTCGCTCATCGGCGAGGCCGTCAACTTGGAAGCCGCCATCGAGAACCTTGGCGAATGGCTCAAGCGCAAGACTGGCAGTGAGGGCGATAACGAGTTCACCAACGCTTTTGTCTCGACTTCACTCACCGTGTGCATCGGCGCCATGGCCATTGTGGGATCGATCCAGGACGGCCTGCTCGGCGACTGGTCAACGCTTGCCCTCAAGGGCGCACTGGACTGCATCATCGTCTGCACCATGACGGCCTCGCTTGGCCGCGGCTGCATCTTCTCCGCCCTGCCCGTCGCCGTGTTCCAGGGGACGATCACGCTGTTTGCCGGCGCACTCTCCCCCATCATGACCACGGCAGCCCTCGACAGCCTTTCGCTCGTAGGCTCCATGCTCATCTTCTGCGTCGGCGTCAACCTCATCCGTCCTCAGACCTTCCGCACGGCCAATATGCTCCCCTCCGTCGTCATCGCCGTCATCTACGCCCTCCTGTTCTAAATCTATCAACGCAGCGGTATCTCGAACACCTGTTTGATGCTGTGCTATGATATGAGGTCACCGAAGCTGCGTTAGGAGAGGAGAAGCGGTGGCCGACCAGGACATCAAGATGCTCATCGAGCGCATTATGGCCGAGGCCCGGACCCATCAGTCCGCCCGCTTCTCAAACGAAATCTACGCAGACGAGCCGATTCTCAAAACCGGCCGACAGATGCAGAATTTCCTCCCCGACCAGTACCGCAAAATGCGCGAGATATCGCGCTGGCAGGATGACCCCAAGGGCGGCGCGGGTCGTTGGCTTTCGGAAGCCGAGCTTTTCTACCGCCAAGGCCTGCTGATGGCCGACTTTGAGGACGACTGCCCCTACAACGGCACCTTTAAGTCGTACTTTCCCACCTACAACGCCATGAGCGACCGGCAGTTGCGCGGCTACTTTACCTGGCGTGCCCAAGTGCGTCGCGGAACCGTCGAGGAAACGTCTACGTCCTTTGCCTTTCTGTATCTCTATGAGCTGATTTGCGGCATTGGCGTAGATAATCCGCTCGATGGTTTTAACAAGATCAAGGCCTTTTGGGATGTCTATCGCGCCTTCGAGCCCGGCATCGACCGGTTTGCGCGCGTGTGGCTGCAAGATTACGCCGTGTTCCACGGGCTCGACCCCAAGCTGCTTCGCGACTCTAAAACCGTCATGTTCGATAACGCCCTTATCGAGCTGCGGCGCGCGGCACGAGACCTTGTACCAGCACCGGCACCGTCCGGCCAGACCCCTAAGCGTCGCAAAATCTCCGAGCCCACGCTCCCCCTTCCGCCCGATGAAGCGCGCGAGGAGCGACTCATGGCCGCCATCAACGCCCTCTCCACGTACAACCTAAGTAACTCGCGGCTCGACCGCAGCCACCGCCGCGATCTGCGCCACGTGGCATGCGCCGTGTATGTCCGCATGGCGCGCTACTATGACACGCACCGAAAGACCGGCATCGTGGCGAGTTTATTTGGGGAGGAGACGGCCATGCCCTACACCATGTTTGCCTCGGCCGTATTCTTTGCGCCCGAGCGCCACGAGGACTGTGAATACCGCCTGGATCCTATCCATATCTACCGTTGCCAAAACGGCTTTTGGGAATGCATGCGGATTCACGGTAGCAGGCAAAAGAGCAGCAAACTTGGCGAGATGATGCGCGCCTGCGACCAACGCCTGCGCCTAGCCCTGGACCCTGCCCATCCCCTTAAGGAAGAAAAGGTCCCCAAATATCTGGCCAAGATTATCGATGACGAGATTGTGGCATGGCTTTCGTGGGACGCCGCACACCAGCCCGTCAAGATCGATATCGATTTGAGCCAGCTGGGGCACATTCGGAGCGCTGCCGCACAAACGCGCGAAGCGCTTTTGATCGACGAGGAACGCGAGGACGGCGCGTCCGCAGAAGCCGAGGCAGCGGACTCAGGGCAACCGGAAGCCGAGCCCGTAGCCGACGCGACGGTCGAGGCGGTCGCGGCGGCTGCAGGGCAGGACGAGTCCGACGAGCCGACCATATCCACCGAACAGTTTGGTGTCG
>DXZV01000044.1:5010-10835 GCA_019419485.1 Collinsella sp. | reverse complement strand
CGCCCGCGATTTGTGCCGAGCGGTCTTTCTCGGACTGCTCGACGGCGAGTCGGCGCTGCATTTCTTTCCACTGCTTGCCGCGCATGCCAAAGCGCGGCGCGAGCGCGCAATAGCAGAAGATGATGAGCTCGATGGCGGTGAGCACCAGGGCGGCCATCATGCCTGTCTCCTGGAAGCCTTCGTGATGGAAGACGATGTCGTCGATCATCTCGAAGGGAATGATCAAGAATGGCAGCACGAACGCCATGGCAAGCGCCGCACCGGCAATCTTGGGGCAGATGCAATATCGCTGGATGCGCTTGCGTTCTTGTTCGGAAAGTGTTGCCATGGCTGATCCTTGGTGTCGTAACGGTCGTTGCGGCGCATGGGGCGCGGGGCGCATCAGTTTGAGCTAGCGCTGGATAAGAACATAGAGCAAGATGCTCATCGCGATGAGCAAGAAGCCTGCGATGTTAAACATCAGTGTGGCAAAGTTGCCCACGATGGGGCGTTCGACATAGCTTTTGTCTGGGTTGCTGGGGTTGTAGTACACGGTCATTTGGCTACCGAGGGGCCAAAGCTGCTCCGCGAGGGTGCCTAGGCGGGCGATGGGGCCTGTCTGCACGTGCAGCCAGCCCTTGGCGTCTTCGTAGGCGGTGGCTTGCGTGCGGATGGGGAGTCCCGACAAGCTTTTGGTCTTTATGCCACGGAATTGTTTTTTCGCGCGGTATTGCGTGCCGTCGACGGCGTATTCCAAAACGGGATACATCCTGCCTTCGCCCATAAAGCGATGGTCGATGACCGTTCCCATGGTCACGGCGGTACAGGCCTTGGCTTTCTTGCGAGCGGCGGCTTTCATGAGCGCGCTCACTCCGATAAGCAGGATGCCGATGCCCCCAACCAAGATGAGCGCGAGCAGGGATATCTGCGACGTGGTCACGGCGTTCTCCTTTGGCACGATACCGTCATATGTGACCCAGTATAGAGAATCCCGCCATCGATGAGCTATTGCGGGGAGGGGTCAATTCTGAATGTGACAAATGGACTGTTCCTTTGCCACATCGGGGACTGCGGAATCGAGGTCTAATGCTTTTCCCGAGAAGTGAACGAGTGAAAACGGACTCCCGAAGCATCGACACTTTTGGCGTGCAATTTCCTGCGGTTTTGCCAGTCAAATCCTGCGGTTTTGACGCCTAAAAATGTCAATGCTTCGGGGGTCCAAATACAGCCGTTCACTTCTCGGGAAAAGTATTAGACCTCGAAATTTGGGCGGCGTTCGCGAACGGCAACTAGCTTGCGTCCGGTAGCCGGCACTTGGGGCAAAGGGACTGCCCTTTTGCCCCTTCACCATTGCATCGTATCTGGTGTGGAAAAAATATCGCCTGCGTTCTCGCGCCTGCGAAGAGTTCCTGAACCGCTTGAATGGGATGTGACAAAGGGACTGTCCCTTTGTCACATTGATTTGAGAGTGGATGTTGATGAATTTATCGCTGGCCCCTATGGAGGGGATTACCGGGCATGTGTTCCGTCGCGTGCATGCGGAGTGCTTTGGCGCGCTCGATTGTTATTACACGCCGTTTTTGCCGCCGCCGCGGGTGGGCAACCGCTTTGGTGGCAAGGCGTTTAAAGAGGTCGATCCTGCCAATAACCAGGGGCTTAACGTAGTACCTCAGCTGATGTCCAAGAATGCGGACGAGTTTGTGTGGGCGGCGCAGGTGCTCGCCGAGATGGGGTACCGCGAGGTCAATCTCAACCTTGGCTGCCCCTCGGGTACGGTTGTTGCCAAAGGCAAGGGCTCGGGCTTTCTGCGCAACCTGGATGAGCTCGAGGTGTTCTTGAGCGACGTGTGCGAACGCTCACCCTTGCCGGTGTCGGTCAAGACCAGGTTGGGGTTGGAAAGCGATGACGAGTACGAACGCGTGCTCGACCTCTATTGCCGCATGCCGCTGGCAGAGCTGATCGTGCATCCGCGCGTGCAAAAGGACCGTTATACGGGCTCGCCGCGTAAAGAGTTTTACGGCGAGACGTTGGAGCGGGCGCCGTTTCCCGTGGCCTATAACGGCGACATCTTTGATCTTGAGGACATGGATGCGCTGGTGGGGGCCTATCCCGGAACACGCCACGTAATGTTGGGGCGCGGCTTGCTCGCGAACCCCGCGCTGGCTCGCATGGTTAGGGGCGGTCCTGCTGCCACGGCGGCTGAACTGCAGCGTTTCCACGACATGCTGTTTGCGGCCTATGCGGAAGAGATTGGCGGCAACGCGGTCTTTCGCATGAAGGAGTGGTGGTTCTACGCCAAATGCGCCTTCGCCGATCCCGCGACCGTTCACAAACTCGTATGCAAGACTAAAAAGGTCGACGAATACCGCGCCGCTGTCGAGCGCGTCTTTCGCGAGCAGCCGCTTGCACCCGTTGCCCGCTTTTGCGGCTAAATGTAGTCGTTGGGGACGTTCTTAAACGACTATGTTGCAAAAAGCTGTACGTCAGCATCCAAAGATGTCGGAAAATGTCGACTTTGGATGCTGACGTACATGTTTGGTTCGTATGGGTTTGGACGTCGGGACGAGCCGACCGCAATGTGCGTGCTAGAGCAGGTTCTTCTGTACCCACGTGATGATGTCGCTCGATTCGTAGAGTGGCGTGCCGTCAATGAACAGGCAGGGAACCTGGCGTTTTCCGCCGACGGCGATGAGTGTCTGTTCGGCTTCGGTATCGGTCGAGATATTGCGCTCGGGAATGGTCACGCCGCTATCGTCCAGAAAGCGCTTGACCTTTATGCAATACGGGCAGCCGGTCATAACGTACAGCTCGAGCTCGTGATCAGTAGCCATGGGTCTCCAATCGGTTGAGGTTTCGATTGAAATACCCAAAGCTGCCGCGGTCTATGCGCGATTCAGCGACGACTCGATGGCCTGAACCAAAAACGCCGTGGCTCCGGTGCCGCAGGGCTTGTCGTAGTAGTCGATAAAGCGCTGGTCGGCAAGATAGCCGTGGGCGAGGCCCAGGTATGCTTCGTCTTGGGGTTCGCGTCCCCAGTTGAGACCAATCCAACGACGATGCATCGCGACAAGCTTGCGAGCCTCGTTTCCGTCCGCATCTCCGTCACTCATGGCAATCGAGAGCTGACCCAGAATAGCGCGTTCAAGTTCTTTCATGTCGTTCCATGTCTGAGAATCCATGTCCAGCAACGTTTCGTTTGCCGCGTCGATGGCCTCATCGCCATAGCGCGCCCGGGCTTCGGCTCCGTAGCGCTCCTCGTTTTCCTGCACGGTGCGCCAGCGCTCCAGTTGCGGCAGGACGGCGCCCATGAGCGAGACGGCTTCGTCGAGCGACATGCCGGCGTTTTGCGCCAGACGCGGGGCGCAGTCCTCGATCATCGCCTCCATCGTGGTCTCGTAGGTGTACTTGCCGTGGTCGTAGCACCACTTGCAGTAATGGTCGGTCGTGGCGCCGTGGGCATCGGTGCCGCAGTCGTCGGGCGTGAGCACCATGCCGCAGCTCTGGCAATAGTGCTCGGGCATTTCGAGCAGGTGAGACAGGGGCTCGCCGGTCACGGCGGCAATGAGCTTCATCATGTCGATGCCCGGTGTGACCTCGCCGCGCTCCCAACGGCTGACGGCCTGGCGCGTGACATAGAGCTTGGCGGCGAGCTGCTCTTGGGTGAGCTTGTTGGCGCGACGGACGGCGACGAGCTTTTCTGCAAAGGCCATGACGGCTCCTTTCTGCTGCTTGTGGCTTTAAGCATACGCGGTGGCCAACGCCCTTCCAAGCAACCGTTGGTTGCATGCTGGGCGGTCGCGATGGGGGATTGTGCGAGGCGCCCATGCCCTCATGCCGTACAATGACCGGCATGGAACCTATCGCACACATACATACCGATCTGCCGCAGAAGTTCGGCATCCCGCGCAACAGCTTTTTGGCGCCCCATCTGCAGGGGCGCATCATCTTTGAGCCGGAATTTGCCTCCAATGCAGCGGTTGAGGGCCTGGACTCTTTCTCTCACTTATGGCTGCTGTGGCGTTTTGAAAACGGCACGCCCGGCGGCACGGCCAAGGATATTGCCGTCGATGCCAAGGCGCAGGACAGGTCCGGCACCAATGCCAAGTGGTCGAAAACCGTGCGTCCGCCGCGCTTGGGTGGGGCCGAGCGCGTGGGCGTGTTTGCCACGCGCAGTCCGTTTCGCCCCAATCCCATCGGCCTCACCTGCGTCAAGCTCGATCGCATCGAGCTTACCGACGATGGCCCCATCATCCATGTGCTGGGGGCCGATCTGCGCGACGGCACGCCCATCTACGATATCAAGCCCTACATTCCGTTTGCGGACTGTCATCCGGATGCGGCCGACGGCTGGATTGAGGACGCGCCGTGGCAAGAGCTCGATGTTGAGTTCCCGCAAGCGCTGAAAGATACGGTCCCGCCTGCAAAGCTCCCCGGCTTGGTCGAGGTCCTTCGCCAGGATCCGCGCCGCGCGGGCAGCAAGCACGAGCCAAGCCGCATTTACCATTTGGCTTACGCCGGGCTCGACATATCGTTTACGGTCGACGGCGCCAGGTTGACAATAACCGCTATCAACGACGCGCAAGACTAACCGGCCATTTGTCCGCATTCCCATAGTGGTGCCGCGAGCGTGGCCGCGATATTCAGTGGCTGCTCGACGAGGGCACACGTGTGGGCGTGGGCTATCAGGACGGCCGTCCATTCCATGGACCTCGCCACATTCGCGTGAATCTGGCGCTGCCGCTTTCGCGTGTAAGGGAGGCGTGCGAGCGCCTGGACCGCTACGTTTTTAATGCACGGTAAGTGAGCGCTGCATGCGGGGCTGTCTGCCAGATTGGCTGGAAGGCCCCGTATGGTAAAGCATCTGTAACCATTGAGCGCAAGCGCGGTTTTGTCTGCTAATATCTTTGCTCTTGAGTCTGTAAACAGGATCGTCTGGAGCTCGATGAAAAGACCTCGTCGCTCGGCCGCCATATCGTTGTTTGTTGCGCTTGCAGTGGTGGGCGCCTTTGTCGTGGCGATAGCTGGCTGTTCCGGGTCGAATGATGGGGCCGCGGCGTCTGCATCAGAAGGCGCAGCCGCCTCGCAGGTCAAAGACGACAACCTTAAGACGCTCAACGTTGGCAGCGACCTCTATCCACCGTTTGTGTATAGCAACGAGTACGGCGATATTGTTGGCCTGGATGTCGATATTTTGACCGAGGCTTTGGGCCGCATTGGTTACAAGCCAAAGTACCAGCTGATCGACTGGGAAAAGAAGAAAGAGCTGCTGGCGAGCGGCGAGCTCGATTGCGTCATGGGCAGCTTTAGTATGACGGGCCGCGAAGGCGAGTATCGCTGGGCGGGGCCGTACCTTGCGAGCCGACAGGTGGTTGCTGTCGATCCCGAAAGCGATATCTACACGCTTGCCGATCTTGAGGGTAGGGTCGTGGCGGTCCAGTCCACCACCAAGCCCGAATCGATTCTGCTCAATCACACCAACCAAAACGTTCCGCAGATTAAGGAGCTCTACAGCTTTTCGGACCGCTCGTACCTGAACCCGGCGCTTGTCGAGGGCCTAGTCGACGCCATCGCCGCGCATGAGTCCTCGCTGCTTACTTACGAAAAAGACTATGGCGTGACGTATCGCATTCTGTCTGAGCCGCTGCTAGAGGTTGGTTTGGGCACCGCTTTCGATCTCAACGACACACGCGGCATTGACGTTAAGCTCACCCACGCCTACCAAGAAATGCTTGCCGATGGCACCATGGAACGCCTGGTGTCAAAGTACTTTGATGACCCTTCGCCGTTTTTGAATGTGGAGGGCCTGTCATGATTGATGCGTCCGACCACACCGCTCAGGAGCGGGG
>DXZV01000044.1:2125-5000 GCA_019419485.1 Collinsella sp. | reverse complement strand
GGGGCGATCGTTCGGCACGGGAATGGCTCATCGTCGTCCTGTTGGGGATAGCGCTCTCGATTGTTGCCGGCGTGACGAGCTACGCCTACACGACAGCTCAGGCCGAGCAGCGCTTTGCCGACGTTGTCGATTACGTGGCGACACAGAGCCTTTCCTGCGATGCGTTCAACAGCGCCTATGCGACCAAAAACCTGATTCGCGTTATGGAGATCGCCGGAGAGGCGGCGCGCGATATGGAGCGCGACGGCTCGGTGGATAACGCTACGTTGGAGCAATATGCTGACCAGTTTAATGTGACAGCGCTGATCGTAACGGATGCATCGGGCAACTTGGTGTCCGAGTCCTCGAAGGATGACGTGGGCTACGAGTCGCTCGCTGCGAATCTCAAAGAGGCACCTGTGCTGGAGGTGGCAGCCCATCCGCTTAAGTCCTATACCGCTCGCATTGCGCTTGCGGACGACTCGGTCGCAGACATTGGCTGCGTGGCCCGGCGGGACGGTGAGGGCATCGTTGTCGCGGTGAGGCACCAGAGCGCCAAGGCGGTCGCGAGCAATACGCTCAAGCTGCAGAGCTTGCTCGATGGTTATGAGACCATCGATAGCGGTAACATCGTGATTGAAAACGACGGTAAGGTCGTTGCGACCAATGCTGTCGAGCCCACCATGTCGGGCGTGTTCGATTTGCCTGCGACGGATGCCGTCATTGTCGACGGTATCAAGGAGCGTTGCCTGGTTGGTAGGGTCAGATTGGTCAACGCCAACGGCGAGTGGTATCTGGGCACATTTGGTAAAGCGCGCGATTTTTACGTGTACACCTATGCTCCCGCGCAGCGTTACTTTGAGGTTGTCGCCGCTGTTGTTGCCAGTGTGTTGGCACTCTACGGCGGTGTTATAGCCACTGTTGTGTTGGTGCGCCGCCGCGCCGAGAGCCAACGCTTTGCCGACCTGTTGCTGCAGGAGCGCGACTATGGCGACAAGCTGGCAAAAGCGGCGCGCGAAGCTTCGTCTGCCAACTCTGCAAAGACGGAGTTTTTGCGTCGTATGAGTCACGACCTGCGCACGCCCATCAACGGCATTCGCGGTATGGTCGAGGTGGGCAATGCCAACGCAGACGACTTGCAAAAGCAGACGGAGTGCCGCTCAAAGATCTGGACGGCATCGGGACTGCTGCTCGACCTTGCGAACGAGGCACTCGATATGAGCCGCTTGGAGAGCGGGCAGGTCGACCTGAATCTCGTGCCTACAGATATGGTGGCCCTCAACCGTGAGGTGTGCGATATTCTGGAGCGCCAAGCCGAGGAGCGCCTGGTGACAATTATCTGCGACCAACGGACTCTTGATCATCCCTATGCCCGGGTGAGCGTGACGCACCTCAAGCGCCTGTTGCTCAATATTGCCGGTAATGCCGTCAAGTACAACCGCCAGGGCGGCTATGTTCGCCTGACATGCCGCGAGGTGGAGCCGGTGGACGGTGTCCCCGTCTATGAATACACGATCGCCGATAACGGCATTGGCATGAGCGAGGAGTTTCAACAGCACCTCTACGAGCCGTTTAGCCGCGAGGAACAACAAGTGGAAGGCGCTTCATCGGGAACTGGCCTGGGCGCGTCTATTGCCAAGCAGTTGGTCGAGCTTATGGGCGGAACCATGAGCTTTACAAGCGCCTTGGGGCAGGGAACGACGTTTACCATTTGCCTGCCGTTTGAGAAGTGCAAGAGTTCCGAGATTCCCCAGGCAGTTCGCGTGGATGCAGGCGACAGCGACGTGCTCCAGGGCCTGCGCGTTTTGCTCGTAGAGGATAACGACCTGAATGCCGAGATCGCACAGTTTACGCTCGACCGCGCCGGTGCCGTCGTGACACATGTCAAAGATGGCGAGTCTGCCGTCGAGACGTTTGCCGCGAGTGCGCCGCACGAGTACGACGTGGTATTGATGGACATCATGATGCCCGGCATCGATGGCCTTGAGGCCACGCGTCAGATTCGAGCGCTCGACCGCGAGGACGCCGCGACCACGCCGATTATCGCCGTGAGCGCCAATGCCTTTGCCGACGACCGTAGGCTTTCGCGCGAGGCGGGCATGAACGCGCATCTGAGCAAACCCGTGAGTTCTCAGGATCTCGTTGAGGCGCTTGCGCACATAGCCGCCGCTTCGTAAACATATGGCCCGGTTCCAAGGTGGGTTGGAACTGGGCCATATCGCTATTTGCAAGACCTGCTTTTAGGCTTACTTTTCATGAATCTGCTTGCCGCAAAGATGCTCAATCGAAATCTCATAGAGTTGGACGCCCTTGATGTCTTTGGCGATTTCCTCCTCGACTTCTTCGGCGGAAGGGTAATACTTAAGCGCGAGCTGGCGGACTTTGTCCTCGATAAACGCGGGGGCCTCATCTACCAGACGGCAACGGCCAAAGACCACGGTACTCATAACATAGGGAGCCCAGTCATCGTCCTTGTACCACTCGTTGCCGTAAACGGTAAAGCAGACTTTGTCATCACGCCTGAGTGAATCGACCTTGTGGCCAGCCTTGGCGCCATGAAAATAAATCTTGTCGTGCTCGGTGTCAAAGAAGTAGTTGACGGGAATGGCATACGGGTAGCCATCGTCGCCGTTGACGGCAAAGACGCCGCGCTTGCAGGTGATCAGCAGTTCACGTGCTTCCTCGTCAGTGATGGCGCGTTTCTTTCGACGCAGGGGCCTAAACATCGTTGGCTTCCTTTCTAACTGTGCATGGTGGGTGAGCACAAACTATAGCGAAACAGTTCCGTTTTTCTTGATGCGGGCGAGGATGTTTTTGAGCTTGTTAAAGTCGAGCGGTTTGGGCAGATGGGCGTTCATGCCGGCATCGTGTGCCGCCTTGGCGTCCTCGGCAAAGG
>DXZV01000044.1:0-2031 GCA_019419485.1 Collinsella sp. | reverse complement strand
ATTGGCGGTGAGCGCGATGATGGGGATGTCGTCCGCATCGGCCTTCTCGCTCAGGCGAATCGCGCGGGTTGCCTCGTAGCCATCCATGCCCGGCATCATGATGTCCATCAGGATCGCATCGAAGCTGCCGGCGGGACGACTAGTGTATAGTTCGACCGCTTCTTTGCCGTCGGCGGCGCGAGTTACGACGATGCCTTCGCTTTCGAGCAGGGCCTGGGCAATCTCGGCATTGAGCTCGTTGTCTTCGGCCAAAAGAACGTTCATGCCGGCAAGCGAGCAACTGTATGCCTGCTCGTCCGTACGTTCTTTTGCCTGAGGGTTCTTGTCGATCTCGAGCGGAATCCGGACGTTAAACGTACTTCCCACGTCAACTTCACTCGAAATCTCAATCGTGCCGCCCATCATGTCGATGAGCGATTTGACGATAGACATGCCAATGCCGGTTCCTTGGAACTTGCTGCGCGCATCGTCGCCTTCCTGGGCAAACGGCTCGTAAATGTGTGCCAAAAACTCGGATGTCATACCAATGCCGGTATCCGAGACGCTAAAGCAAAACACGGCGTGCTCGTCGTCGACCGGTTTGATGGTCGATGAGAACGTGACGGTGCCTCCGTGCTTGTTGTACTTGATGCTGTTGTCGAGCAGGTTGACAAGGATCTGCCGAATATGGGTGGGGCTGCCGATCATATATTGGTCGACAGCGTAGGGCTCGCTGGTGTCGAGCATGGTTATGCCGCGGTCCGATGCGCGGAGCTTGCACAGTACGAGCGCATTGTCGCACAGCTCTTTAAGGTTGAATGATTCGTGCTCGAGCGTCACTTTGCGCTCCTCGATCCTGCCCATCTCGAGGATGTCGTTAATCAGTGACAGCAGGTGATTGGCGGCAACGCGCGCCTTGGCGCGGCTTTCGCGGGCGACCTGCATGTCGCCTTCTCTCAATTCCTCAATTTCGATGAGCCCCAGAATGCCGTTGAGCGGCGTGCGGATGTCGTGGCTCATGCGCGTGAGGAAAGCGGTTTTGGCGGCGTTGGCGGCATCGGCTTTCTGCCGTTCCTCCTGTGCGCGGTAAAGCGACCAGACAAGGATGACGATGCCGGTGAGCAAAATGCAGATGACGACTGCCGCAATGACGATGCGGTTGCGGTAGAGAAGTCGGAACGCATCCGATTCTTGCGCCGAGTACGATGTGGGGGAATAACTGCTTGCAGAGAGCGATTCGCCGGCATTGACGATGCCCTTATTGATGATTCCTAACAGCTCGGGCTTGCCGCGCGAAATCAAACACGATAGCTGTGCCGTGCCGGTGAGCTCCTGTGTTTGGAAATCCTCGATGTTGTAGGTGTCGCGGATGGTTTTCAGGCGCGTGCTGGGGACAATGATGCAACTAGCCTCCCCCTTATTGAGGGCTTCGAGCGCCTCGTTGCCATTCGGATAATCGGTGATCGTTGCGTCGGGGAAGAGGCTCTCGAGCGCAGAATGGTTGACGATCGCGTCCTGTGTACAAGCGATTTTCTTAAGGTCGCTGTTCGGGTTGTTGCTGCTGTGAATGGCGGTTAGGGAAACCGTTCCCATCGGGTTTGACTGAATGACCCCTTTCTGTTCGGCAAGCCAGTAGTCGCGAAACAGGGGCAGGGCGACATCGATGGTTCCGTTGGAAAGGGCTTTGAGCATTTGCTGGTTATTTGAGATCGCGACCGTTTTAACCGTAATGCCAAACTTGTCGTGCAGCGTCGTTGCAAGCGAGGCGAGCGACCCTTCCATCTCGCCGTCGTCATTTTGCGTGCAATAGGGAAGTTGGTTTTTAAGATAGCCAATCGTGATGGTGTTGCCGTTTGCTTTGAGCCAGGAGGTCTCGGTGCCGGCGAGCGATGATGAGCCGCTGTTTTGGGCCGAGTAGCTCGATTTGACTTCGTCGTTATAGCGCGGGTTGACGCGGGCGATTGCCGTCATGGCGGCGTTGATGTCGTTCATCAGATCAGGGCGGCTTTTGGGAACGGCAAAATAGTAGTCGCTCGAGCCTACGTAGAACAT
>DXZV01000043.1:9470-11899 GCA_019419485.1 Collinsella sp. | reverse complement strand
GCCTGAGCATCGGTGTTGATGGCAACAAACTCGACGCCGCGGATACCCTCTTCGATCATTCGATTGACCGCGTTGGTACCGCCGCCGCCGACGCCGACCACCTTAATGACGGCAAGGTAGTTGTTGATCTCTGTCTCGTGCATGTCGGTCCTCCGAACAAAGGTTATTGCCATAGCATGGGTTGACCCCTGCGCACATTAACCTTCAAGTTGAAAGTAAATGCAAAGGTAAACCGTATTATGTTTGCACATTATGAACGTATCAGTCAAATAATTGACGGTGAAAACCAAACAAACCAGATAAACGGCGCGGTATGCCCCGTCAACAAAGGCCAGAAAACGCTACGAGGTCGGTGCGTTCCTAAACGTATAGTTGCCAGGAGATCGAACGTTGATATACGTCACGCCCTCCACCTGCGAAAGCAGCTTGGTCACGATACGCTCCTTTTTGGCAATGTCGTCCGAATCTCCGAGCGACACCTCGATACCGTTATCGAGATTCGCCGAGATGGCCTCGACCGAGGGCGTGGAAATATCCTTGACCTGGCCCAGGAACTCGCTCGAGAAACCGCGGACGTAATCCAGGCCGGCCTTGACGGCCTTGGAATTTACGGCTTGCCCCGAAACCGGTGCGACATCGGCCGAGACATCGGTCAACAGCACGGCACCGTAATGTTTAGCGAGTGCCAGGGCGGCATCGATACCGTTTAGGGTGTTGGCACCCTCCCCCGTTGTAATGACATTGCCCTGGTCGTCAACATCGACCGAGGTAGACAGTGGTGCAATCCATGTGTCATCGTCCCCGATCGCCCAGGCAAGATCGTCGGAGCTAATGTAGGCGATTGCGATAACTTTGCGTTCCGTCGGCGTGATGATGAGCGTATGGGGAAATTGACGTTGGACATCCACGCCCGAGACCCACGGATTTTGCTTAAGGCCCTCGGTGATCTGGTCGGGATTCACATTGAACAGCGACGTGTTCTCGGGCAGATCGATCAGCTGGATGGCATCGTGCTTGGTCACATGCTCGCTGCCCTGGATCTGAATATCGGTAGCGGCGAACAGGCCAGAGTTAATGACGACGACGGCAACGACTGCAAGCGCTGCCAGAGCGGCAAGGATGCCGCCCACGATTTTGCCCTTGCCCTTAACGGCAGAAGCGGCACCCGCCGCATGATTTGCCAGGGCGCCGATCGATGACAACGGATTAGAGCCCTTTTTGCCCGATTGCGGTTTTGCGGAGGCCGACACCGACGTCAGCATACGTGGCTTAGATGCACCCAGCGCGCGACCGGGACGCGTCACCTTTGCCCCCAACGAGGGCTTGGGCGACGCTATGGGGCGAGAAGGTATGGCGCCCATCGCCGGTTTGGGCGTCACCGAGGGACGTGCCACCGGACGAGCAACATTTTTGGCCGCGGGGCGTCCGCCAAGCTGCGAACCGGCAGTCGAACGCTTGGCAGGCCGCACGGACCCAGCAGGCTTAGAAGGCATAACGGATTTACGTTGAGGCTGAGACGGTGCGCCGGAACGCCCTCCGGCGCGGCGGAAGGTTGGTTTCGATGCTCTAGAAGCCGAGGAATTTAACTTCCGGTCTGAGCTCGATGCCATACGCCTCCCTCACCTTTCCGTGCACATGTCTGATAACCGCGGCCACGTCATCGGCCGAGGCGGTTCCGTTATTAACGATAAAATTAGCGTGGACGGGCGAAACTTCCGCGCCGCCAACCGAAAAACCCTTTAATCCACAATCCTCGATAAGCTTGCCCACGCTCGCATCGGGCGGGTTGCGAAATACCGACCCGCAGGATGCACAGCCCATGGGCTGTGTGCGCTTACGCCGCGTCAGGTACCGCTCCATACGTTCACGGATATCGGCCTTGGGCGCAGGTTTGAGCTTGAGCACGCACTCCAGAATGATCTCGTTACGCGGCAGGCTGCATTCACGGTAGCCCCAAGCGATCTCCGAGCCCGCGTAATGTTTGATGCCGGAGCTCGGGTCAAACGTAACGACATCTTCGACCAGCGAGCCAATCCACTCGGTTCGCGTGCCGGCATTCATGGACACGGCGCCGCCAACGGAGCCGGGAATACCGACCGCAAACTCAAGGCCCGAAAGGCTGCGCGACAGCGCGTCGTTGACTAGGCGAGCGAATATCACGCCCGCACCGACCGTCAGCGTACAACCGTCTTCGGCGACAACCGTACGCTGGAACTCACGCCCCAACGAAATGACGGCGCCGCGATAGCCTGCATCGGCAACAAGCAGATTAGATCCCTTGCCGATAATGACCCACGGCACCTGCTCACGATCGAGCACCGCCACGGCGCGACGCAAGGCATGATAGCTGTGACACGTCACAAAGAGGTCCGCCTTGCCGCCGATACGATAGCTCGTATGGCTGTCTCTTATACACATCTCCGAGCCCA